>REEM01000201.1 GCA_007695055.1 Spirochaetaceae bacterium
CACTGTACATCAACGACCGCCATCTTCCGGATAAGGCCATTGACGTTATTGATGAATGCGGTGCCTACACCCGTATGCATGCCGAACCGCAGGATTTCCTGGATGCAGTTGAAGAGACCGCCGAGGTGGTAGCAGAGGAGCTGTCCCCCGCAGAATCCGCTGACGAGAAGGCCGAAGAGTCAGCGGCAGAGTCCGCGGCAGAGTCCGCCGAGGAACCCGAAATCATTGAGATTGACGCAAGCTTGGTTGAGAAGGTTGTGGCCAAAATGGCCAAGATACCGGTCAAGAGTGTATCGACCTCGGAGAGGGATCGTCTCAAGAGCCTTGAGGCAGATCTCATGGCCACCGTCTTTGGGCAGGAACAGGCTATCGCCTCGGTAGTGCAGGCCGTCAAGAGATCACGGGCTGGCTTTCGCCATGGGCAAAAACCGGTGGCGTCATTCCTGTTTGTTGGACCTACCGGGGTCGGCAAGACCGAACTCGCACGACAGCTTTCGGACACGCTTGGCGTAGCGCTCCACCGCTTTGACATGAGTGAGTACGGTGAAAAACACACCGTGTCACGGCTAATAGGCTCACCTCCGGGATATGTGGGTTACGAGGACGGGGCACTGCTGACCGATGCAGTTCGCAAGACGCCGCATGCGGTGCTCTTGCTCGATGAGATTGAGAAAGCACATCCGGATATTTTCAACATTCTGCTGCAGGTGATGGACTACGCTACCATGACCGACAATACCGGAAAGAAGGCCGACTTCCGCAACGTCATTCTCATCATGACCTCAAATGCTGGTGCGCGTGAAATTGGGCGACCCTTGATTGGTTTTGGTGAACGTCAAATCACCTCTCAGGCGGTTTCCGACGCGGTAGAACGCGTGTTCTCGCCGGAGTTTCGTAATCGGCTTGATAAGGTCGTGGTCTTCAACGAGCTTGGTGACCAGGTTGTGGCCGATATCGTCCGCAAGGAAATCCGTGAGTTCGAGGATCAGCTGCGCGAACGTGAGGTCAGCCTTGAGGTGACTGAGGACTGCATTGCCTGGCTTGCACGGCGTGGTTACTCGGCCGAGTTCGGAGCCCGCAACATTGCGCGACTCATAGAAGACAAGATCAAGAGCTACTTTGTTGATGCGGTTCTGTTTGGTGACTTCCAGCACGGTGGTAGAGCAATACTAGATGTCGTTGAGGACGATATCGTCATTCGGCCTGCAGAAAACAGTCCGAGCCTCGGTGACGAGTGAGTGACGAGTTCCCCTATCTGAGCGAGCAGGAACGAATCCGCTTCCCAAACCCAGGAGTGGGTTCCTACGACGGGATTGTTGCGACCGGCGCCAATCTGTCGCCGGGGGTGCTGCTCTCAGCCTATGAGCAAGGCATTTTCCCATGGTTTAGTGAGGGTGATCCGCTTTTGTGGTGGTCACCCGACCCTCGCTTTATCCTTTTACCCTCGGAACTCCATGTGCCTCGGCGCGTAGCGCGGCGTCTTCGGACCGGAGAGTACCGGCTGAGCTTTGACACTGCTTTTAGCGATGTCATACAGCAGTGCTCCGAGGTGCCTCGCCCGGGACAAGATGGTACCTGGATTACGAGCGACATGATTGACGGCTACATCAGACTGCATGAACTGGGCTTTGCACACTCGGTCGAGGCATGGCGGGGAAGTGAACTGGCTGGCGGCCTCTACGGTGTTTCGTTGGGGCGAGTCTTTTTCGGAGAGAGCATGTTTGCCGCACAAGCCGATGCATCAAAGGTGGCGTTTGTCTCGTTGGTTCGGTACCTGTCTTTGCTCGGCTTTGAGCTCATAGATTGTCAGGTCTACACCGAGCACCTTGACCGGTTTGGGGCTCGCGAAATTCCACGTACAGAGTTTCTGTCAGTCTTGGGGCAAGCCTTGTCCTCCCATGCCACCTTGAGGGGTAACTGGGGGAGCGAAGCCCGGTTATCTCCGCGACCTAGTACTTGAAGGCACTGTCGCCAATAAACTCCCGTAGAATGGATGTGTGGGGTACGTACTTCACAGGTATATTGCTGAAGTTTTCCAGAAAACTCATAAGTCGGGTTGCCTCGTGGTATACCTCATGAGAGGGTTTGACAGCCCGCAGCAGCTGCAGTGCCTGGCTAGCCATAACACCGAGCTCGTAGTCGAGCGCCGAGTTGAAGGCAACGTCAGCGTCCTTTTGAAAGGGAAAGATGTTGCGGTTTTCACCGGATCGAACCTGAGGCCACATTCGGAGCGTGGTTAATGCGTCGGCACCACGGTACTTCGCGTCGCGAACCATTCTGCGGATGAGGCGGTTATCGGTGGTGGGAATTCGGTTGTGATCATCTAGATTAAGCTGTGTCAGGGCCGACACATATACACGGTAGCAGGTAGTCTGGGGCACATTTGGAAGAAGTGCAGGGTTGAGCGCGTGAATGCCTTCCATGAGAATAACCGCGTTTGGACTGGGGGGCGGGCCCGGGGCCCGCATCTTGCGGGTGCCGGTCTTGAAGTCGAAACTCGGCAGTTCGACTGGGCGAGCCTCAACAAGATCAAGCATGGTTTTGTTGAGGAGCTTCACATCTACGGCACCCAGGTCCTCAAAATTATAATTGCCGTGCTCATCCAAGGGCGTAAGCTCACGGGGTACAAAGAAGTCATCAATTGCGGCAATGATGGGTTCGAGTCCGTAAACGCGTAGCTGTATTGCAAGGCGCTTGGTGAAGGTGGTCTTTCCCGACGACGAAGGCCCAGCAATGAGCACGATCCGCGGCTGGGCAGGAGCGCTGGCAATGCCCTCGGCAATGGCATCAATGCGTTTGTTGTGCAGGGCTTCTGCGACGCGGATAAACTCATCAATGCTGCCTTCACGTACCCTGGCATTGAGTCGTCCGGCTGAGTGAACCCCCAGTATCTTGCCCCAGTTTTTGTGTTCTTGGTACACCGTGAATAGCAATGGATTGTCTTGAAAAGGGGCGGTTAGGGTCGGATGCGTTTCATTCGGAAACCTCAATAGGAAACCCGGGCCGTAGCTCATGAGCTCGAACACACTAAGAAGCTCGGTTGAGGGAGCTACCGGGCCATGCGAAAGATCGCAATACCTATCACATTGGTACACTGCAATCTTGGCCGCGTTGTGGTGTTCCAGAAGTTGGCTTGTTTCAGTCATTCCGGCTTTGCGAAAGTGTTCGCGAGCCTGTTCGTAGGCCATTACTTTGTGATGAATGGGGTGTCTTGCTGCGACCAGTTCACGCATGCGACTGGAGATCTGGAGGATGTCTTTCTCGAGTACCGGGGCTCCGTCGGAGAATTCGTAGTAGTAGGCCTCGCCGAGTGAGTGGCTAATGCTTAGACCGCGCTCCGGATATACCTGCTGTACCGCCATTGCGAGCAAGTAGCATAATGATCGGCGGTACACGCGCGCCCCTTGCGGAGAGGCAAGCTCCACCGGAACGAGAGTTGCATCAATCTCAAGCGGATAGGTGAGACTCACCAAATCATTGTTCACCAGACAGGCAATGATTGTTTCATTCAGTGCTGAGAACTCGTGGAGTGCCTCTCCGGTACGAATGCCGGATGCAAAAACTCGTGACTCGGCTTGGCCGCATGCAAGGGTAATCTCGGTGGCAGTACTCATAGTTGCTTCCTCAACTCAATCACCAGTGATACAGGCGACGGCCCTTGTCGACAGGAGTCTATCCCTGTTGTGTTGACTCCGGTGCAATTTCCAGCTTTTCCTCACGAGAAAGCGCGCGCACAATTTGGTACTCTTTCTCTTGCGTGTTGACAACCTGAGATGAGGAGTAGCGTTCGTTGTTTGGCCCCGCCACGACACGCACTGCCGGGTTACGGGGACTCTCACTATTGGTTTCAATAACCATGGCTTTAGCGCCATTATTCAACAACACATAGGAACCAATGGGGTAGATTGAGAGGTTGGCTAAGAGCGCCTTGAGAACACCGTCGTCGTAATTGCGGCCTCGTCCCTTCAGGAGATCCAGAATACTTTCGTGACCAAGAAAAGCCTTTCGATGTGGGCGATCCGAGATAAGAGCCGCATACGCACTGCTAACGCCAATGATTTTTGCATAGACCGAAATGCGTTCGGCGGTTAGACCGCGAGGGTATCCACTGCCGTCCGGGTGTTCACGGCACTCAAGCACCCCTAAGCAGACCGGCATAGGGAAGGAGAACTGCTTGAGAATTTTGAACCCAAGAACAGTATGTGCCGTAATAGCTTTCTTCTCTTGGGGATTAAGCTTGCGGTTGCTCATGTAAAGCTGCGGGGGCAGGCGTACGAGGCCAATTTCGTGGAGCAGCGAGGCCGTTGCCAACTCTATGAGTTTGTGAGGGGGCAGCTTGAGAGACATCCCGAGAGCTACCGCAAGAAAACTGGTCTTTACTGCATGGTCGACAATATGATTATGGGTTGATGTACGAAACTCGGTGAGGCGTAGCGCATAGCGACGTCGATCTTTAATAAGGTCAATGACTTCCTTTAGCTTCTCACTAATGAGCCGCTGCGAAAGCTCCTCTTTACTTACAAAGTCTGAGATCATCTTCTCGGTGAAGGTCATCATGCTGATGTAGGTCTTGTAGGTCTCTTTGAACTCGGTGCTTTCCTTCAAATCAAGTTCAATATTACCGGTTGAGGCGCTCACTTCACCATGATCGGTTGCTGGTTGATCTCGAGGTTCTCCAGCTGTGTGGATGTAGGAAAACTTCCAGCGTTCAAGACGTGAACGCAGCTCCTGCGTCATGGGTGTTTCAGTCGAGAGGAGGATGTACTTCTCATCTAAAAAGAGCTTGTCCGAGAAGTATTTGCCAGGTGTAATTGTTTGAAGCAGTAGCTTATTCATTCGTTCCCGCCGTTGACCCCGCACAGGGATTGGATTACATTGACCACGAGCTCCCCATTATAGGAGAATTCCTCATGAAATTTAAGCTCATATTTCTTTTGTTCAACGGTATTATAGCTGTATCGTTTCTATTTGTCTTTCTCATGCCGCTGTTTTTCCTTGGCCCTGAGTATTCGCGGGTCTTCTGGCTAGAAAACTGGTACCTTGCCGCAGTATTCATTCTCATTATCGGCGGACTGAATACATACTTTGCGTTGAATCGGCAATTATTCTCGCTTCTGGAGGCCGAGGACTGGCAGGGTCTCCGTGGTTACCTGGAATACCGTGTATTCACCAAGAAACGGTTCTCACAACAGCATCTTCGTATTCTCATTAACACCTACATCGTCCTTTCTGAACCGGACAAGATCCGAAATCTGGAGACGGAGTTGAACAACCGTCGTTCGCGACTCGTGCCTCGGCTCGCCTTGGAGTTTGGTATTCCGCGGCTGCTGAGGAACGACCCTGATGAGATGATTGAGTACTATGAAAAATACCGTAATCATCCCAAGGCCGAGCAACGAGATTGGCTCACATGGTCCTACAGTTTTGCTGTCATGCAGAAACAGAGAAGTGAAGAGGCCCGTGATATCTTGCTTAAGCTCTGTAAGCAGACGCGCGAGCCTTTGGTGCGACTATTCTCGCTCTATCTTTTGGATGCATTTCGCGAAACAGATGCTGATCTTGCGAAGCGTGTCGATGAGTATAAGACAGAGTTTCGTCGCCTTTATGGTTCAGGCAAGTTGCAGCGCGAAATAGAAAAGAATCGAGCTAATCTTCAGGTAGTTGTTCTTGCGCGACTGGTCAAGAACGCTGAGGAATGGGTAATGTCTGATAGCAACACAACTGAGGACGCAGGCACAGTTTCGGGCAACGGTTCCACCGCGAGATAACTGCTACACTCAGCATTATTTTACATCGGCGCATGCGTCGGAGAGGTTCTCATGATTGATTTCCAAAAATCGCAGAAGTTATCGGACGTATGCTATGACATTCGAGGCCCGGTAATGGTTGAAGCTCGGCGCTTAGAGGAAGAGGGTTTTGCGGTTACCAAGCTCAATATCGGCAATCCTGCAGCCTTTGGATTTGAGGCGCCCGATGAGTTGTTCCACGACGTTATTGTGAACCTACGCAACGCGCAGGGGTACTGTGACAGCAAAGGTCTCTTTTCTGCTCGCAAGGCGGTAATGCAGTATTTTCAGCGAAAGCCGGTGAGTGGCGTTGAGATTGACGACATCTACATGGGCAACGGGGTGAGTGAACTCATAGCAATGTCCATGCAGGCCTTGCTGAACGATGGAGATGAGGTACTTATTCCAGCGCCGGACTATCCGCTGTGGACGGCCTGTGTGCGGCTGTCGGGCGGACGTCCGGTGCACTATGTGTGCGATGAACAGTCAGAATGGCAACCGGATCTTGCGGATATCCGAGCGAAAATAACTGCACGCACAAAAGCTCTCGTGGTCATTAATCCGAACAACCCAACAGGCGCGGTGTACTCGCGTGATGTCTTGCAAGCTCTGCATGACCTTGCCGCTGAGTTCAATCTCGTGGTGTATTGTGATGAAATATACGACAAGATCCTGTATGACGATGCAGAGCATGTTTCCATTGCCTCACTTTCTGAGGATGTGTTCTGTGTGACCTTTGGGGGTCTCTCTAAAGGCTACCGTGCGGCAGGATTCCGGGCCGGATGGATGGTCTTGAGTGGGAGGAAGATTTTTGGGAAAGACTACCGAGAAGGACTCGATATCCTGGCAAATATGCGGCTCTGCAGTAATGTGCCAGCTCAGTTTGCGGTGCAGGCGGCGCTTGGTGGATATCAGAGTATTGAGGACTTGGTGCTTCCCGGTGGCCGTCTGCGAGAGCAGCGTGATACTGCCTACGAAGCCCTGGTTCGCATTCCAGGCGTCAGTTGCGTGAAGCCCAAAGGGGCACTGTACCTTTTTCCACGACTGGATCCAGAGGTATTCAATATTCAGGACGACAGGAAGCTGGTACTTGATCTGCTGCTTGAGAAAAAGGTTCTTCTAGTTCAGGGTAGCGGCTTTAACTGTGCCGATACCGAGCATGTTCGACTGGTGTTCCTGCCGGATGTGAAGGTGCTTCAAGAGACCATGGTGCGCATAGGCGAGTTTCTGAGCTGGTATAAGCAATAAACGCACGAAATCTCTCTTGGCTTGACCGGCTCTTCCGGCGCTGGCTATAATGCCGCCGAAGGAATCCCCCCGAAGAAAGGAAATCGTTTCATGAATGTTCGAGTTCGCTACGCACCTTCCCCTACAGGGTTGCAGCATATCGGCGGAATCAGAACCGCCTTGTTCAACTACCTCTTTGCGCGCTCCTTGGGTGGGAAGTTTATCCTCCGCATTGAGGACACCGACCGTGAGCGTTTTGACTCGGCCGCGTTGCAGGATATCTATGACTCCTTTACCTGGTTAGGCATTCGTTGGGACGAGGGGCCGGACCAGGATGGTCCGCATACTCCCTATTTCCAAAGCGAACGACAGGCAAGTTACGAGGCGGCCGCCCGTGAACTCCTTGATAAAGGACATGCATACGAGTGCTTCTGTACATCAGAGAGACTTGAGTCCCTGCGCGCTGAGCAGTCGGAAGGGAAGAGTGCAGCTCTGGGTTATGATAGGCGGTGTAGAGACCTCAGTGATGAGGATCGTGAACAGTTACGGCGCGAGAATCCACATCCAGTCGTGCGTTTCAAGACACCGCTTGAAGGTGACGCTGTTTTCGAGGACATGTTGCTCGGCCGGGTGAAGCGTAAGAATAAGGATATCAGCCCGGATCCGGTGCTCCTCAAGTCGGACCGCTTTCCTACCTATCATCTGGCAAACGTTGTAGATGACCATAGTATGAAAATTTCCCATGTGCTGCGGGCGCAGGAATGGCTGCCCTCAACCGCGCTGCATATTCTTCTGTATCGAGCATTTGGCTGGGAAATGCCGGTATTCTGTCACCTGCCCATGGTGATGGGGAAGGACGGGCAGAAGCTGTCCAAGCGTCACGGCGCTACCAGTCTGATTGAGTTTAGACGTAGAGGGTATCTGCCGGAGGCGGTAATCAACTATGTTGCGTTACTTGGCTGGGCCTATGATGACTCCCGAGAGTTTTTTACTCTTGAGGAGCTTGAGCGGCATTTCGACCCAAACAAGCTGAACAAGGCCCCGTCGGTCTTTGACTACACGAAACTCGACTGGTTTAACGGCAACTATATTCGCGAATGCGACGATACCCGTTTGCTCAAGCTCATGGCACCTTTTGTGGAAGCGGCTGGTATAGACGCTACGGCGGAACAGCTCCAGCAGGCACTCCCGCTCATTAAGGAGCGAATGAAGCGTCTTGAGGAAGCACCGGAGTTGCTTGGCTTTCTGGTAGGAGCTCCAGCCGACTATCCGGCAGAGGATCTTATACCTAAGAAGATGGATGCTAGCCACACCATCCGTGTACTCGAAGGAGTTCAAGAACTGCTTGATGGGTTGTCTGCTCGCAGCGATGAGGAAAACGAGGAGCGC
>REEM01000202.1 GCA_007695055.1 Spirochaetaceae bacterium
TGTCCGGATCCTCCTCCAGGAACGCAGTCAATCCAAACGCGGTATACATTGATCCGACGGTGCTGGTGTCCGGCATCGGCTCAGAGGCCTCCCCGTTTAGATCCTGGGCAGAGGTGAGCTTTCAACCAGGGTATTCATACCTCCAGAAGCGGGGAACGGTAGCCCGCGAAAGCATTATCCTCAACGCCTCCGGTACAGCATCCCAGCCCATTACAATTGGCGCCTACGGCACCGGGGCGCGGCCCATAATACAGGGTTCTGAAGTGGAGACTGGGTGGACGTTTGATTCTGGTGAGATCTATAGGAAAGAAATTGCCCTGGAACCAGATCAGGGGCTCGGGCTCGGTATGGCCGCAGAAGTCGACGGTACGGTTCTGCATTGGTATCAGTGGGACGGAGAAGTTGACTCCACCTTTTCGGGGGCCTCAGCGGGTTCGTACTCCTTTGATCCGGTATCTAACACCAGCTATGTCTGGAGCACAGACGGTGACTCCCCCAATACCAAAGGGATAGAGCTAAGCCGCCGGTTATTTGGCATACGTGGTGAAAATGTGTCGCATATCCGGGTGGAGAATATACATGTTCGCTATGTGAGCCTTCACGGAATATCCTTTGAGGACGCCAAGCATATTGCCATTAGCGGGAGCGAGGTTGAGAAGCTGGGCGGAGCGGTTATCGCGCCTGGCCCTCTTTATGCAGGAAACGGCATAGAGTTTGGCAACTCCAGCTCGCACGGGTCAGTCACCAACAGCGTCATATCCGAAATCTTTGACTCCGGGGTTTCTCCCCAGACCTATTCAAGCAATCAGCAAGCCTCAGACTTCCTGTTTTCCAATCTGACCATAAGCCGGAGCGGTTTCGCAGGAGTTGAGGTAGCCGTTCTGTATAACGGTGGTATGACGAACTCACATATCTCGAACGTCATTGTGCGGAATGTAACAGTCACGGACAGCGGAAAGGGATGGAGCGGCCAGCGCTACGGCAATGAAGGCCGGGGCATCAAGATCGAAGCCGATCTTGTAGATCTTGTAGAAGTACAAGATGACGATAATTCCCGGAGTATCAGCGGAGTCATACTAGAAGACTGCAACGTGTCCGGAAGTGTCGGTGAGGGGATTTTCATTGGAGGGAATGCCGGAACGGTAACTGTGCGCCGCTGCACCGTGCGGGACAATGAAGGCACCGGGATCCTCGCTCAGGAGCGGGAAACCACGACACTGCTCCTGGATATGTCCTCAACGGTAGTTCAAAACAATGGTGTTCCTGGTCTCCAGTATAATGTTCCAGCGGGCCAGGGGCTGCGAGTGCGACACAGTACGTTCTATGATAATAACTCCATCGGCCTCTATATCTCGAAGCCTGCGGAGGATGGAAGTCCCATTCATAGCGGTGAGGCTGTTCTCACGAACAATGTCTTTGATGCGTCGGCCTTCACGGCTCATCTTGTGATGGAAACTGTTCTTCCAGAAGATGCGATTATCTCCAACAACCGATTTAGGGAGTTCGGCCAGGAAGATCTGATTATTGGCTACGATGTGCAACCCAATCCAAATGCGTTTTCCACCGTTGCAGCTTTTGATACCGCTTACGCCTTTGCAAGCGACAATAGCACCCTCGAATAGCATTCCACGGCGCGCCTCAAGACACTCAGCCGGTGATGGAATGGTGACTGCGGGTGATTGGCTTTAGCTTATTGATCTGTTTCGCTGCGGGGCTGTTCATGGCATGCCAAAGATCCCAATCCTGTTGCAAGCCCAACCAAAAATCCGCAGACATACCCAGAACACGAGCAAGCCGCAAGGCAGTATCTGGAGTTACCGAACGTCGGCCTTTTACAATCTCGTTAAGACGCGGAAAAGAAACACCCAGGGAATGAGCGAGTTCGGTTTGCGTAAGTCCCAGCGGCTTAACAAATTCCTCGAACAACATCTCGCCGGGATGTGTCGGAGGACGATTTTGAGGCAATCGTCTACCAACATCAGTGGTAATCTGTGATTTCGACTTCGTAGGCATAACCTTCCTCCCATATAAAGCAGATTCTATATTGCTGATTGATGCGGATGCTGTATTGATTCTCACGGTCTCCTCTCAACAGCTCCAATCGGTTCCCGGGTGGCACGCGTAGGTCATTTATGTGCTGAACTCTGTTGATTTGATCCAATTTCCTGCGTGCCACCGCCCAAATAGATTGCGGGCAACAACGTCGCGCTGCTTGCGATGCTACACCATCAAAGATATTCTCAGTGCCACTAGACAGAAAGCCCTTTATCACGAATCATATTATAACGGTATGCGTTATAAATGTCAATTTCATGTCAGCTGACCTGTCTGATTACAGTGCCGGAATCTCCAGTCCCATCTCCAGGCCGGACACCGGCAGTTGCGGCAAGGCTGTTGCGCTGCACGGCCGCGACGACAGCACCGGATACAGCCGAATCTATTCCAACTTGGCCCCGAATTTCTTCGTTGAGCGGAAGGACAGTGAGTCCCGGCCAGAGGTCTTGGGCACTCGCAATTTCATCCTCTGCGGCACGCTCAACGAGGGTCACCGTGACTTCCTGCTCGGCTTCATTGCGGACAATGCTGAAGGTGGGTTGCTCCCCGGGGCGAATGGCCCCGACAACTCTTTGGAAATCAGCTGTGTCTGCTACTGGCGCTCCATCAATCTCATACACGAAATCACCGGGCCGTATTCCGTCCTCGGCAGCTGGCGACCCTCGGTATACGCTCATAATAAGGGAGCCATCTCTATCAAGCACGCCAAGATCCTCGGCCAGTTCTGGTAAGGAGTCGGGCGAGGCATCGGCAATACTGACGCCAAGCCAACCATACACAATGCGTCCTTCCTCAATAAACTGATCAATGGCTCCAATTGCCTGACTCATAGGAATTGCAAAACCAAGCCCGACACTGCCGCCGCTCTGCCCACCGACAATCCAGGTATTGATTCCAACAACCTCTCCGCTCATGTTGACCAATGCTCCACCGGAGTTGCCGGGATTGACGGCCGCATCGGTCTGGATGAAGTCCGGGAGTTCCGGCAGCCCAGCACCAGCCTGCTGTGCTCTGCGCCCGGTGGCGCTGACAATACCGGCCGTAACGGTGGAGTGAAAGCCAAAGGGATTACCGACAGCGAGTACCCAGTCCCCGACATGCAACTCATCGCTGTCACCAAGGGTTGCGATGGGAACCTCCTCTGGAGTATCTATCTGAAGGAGCGCAAGGTCCGTACGCTCATCACCCCCGACGAGCTCGGCACTATAGCGACGACCGTCATAGAGGCCAATTTCGATCTCGTCTGCGTCACCCACAACGTGGTTGTTGGTCAGGATATAGACAGCACTGTCGTTGCGGCGGACAATGACCCCCGACCCAATTCCCGGCCGCTCAAACTCCTGCCGCGGAGTATCCGGCTGCGGTCCAAAAAAGAACTCTAACATCCCACGAGGCGAGCGTTGTTCAACAACCTCCACCACACTGATCTCAACGACAACCGGTAGTGCCGCATCGGCCACCTGCGCGAAGGAACCGTCGCTATCCTGAGGCAAGGGCCTGGTGCGGCTTTCAAGCCGGGTAGTGCCGGTGAAATCTTGCGCCTGGCGTGCGCTGTGCAGCCCAGAAGCGTCGCTGCTCCGCATTATGACTATCCCTGCAACGAGCCCTGCGACAAAGACCGCAAAAAATGCCGCCAGTGCGAAAAACCGCTGTTTCCAAGTTTTAATAATCATAAGAGTCACCCCATGTGAAACTTACTAAAGGAATGTGTGTAAAGTCTAATATGGGTGGCGCGAAGGTCTATGTTGGGTGCCGTCTATGTCGGGCGGCTGGCTGCTACCGGCAGCTAAGCTCTCATTGGGCTGGCACCCCGACCGGGATGACATACAGCGGGATATGGCTACTGGGAACACCAAGAAGCTCTCTCAGGTCGCTGTCAGAAAACGCGCCGACTACGGTGGTCGCGAGCTCTCTCGCAACCGCTTGGAGTGCAAGGTTCTGTGCGGCGTGTCCAGCCTCGAGCAGGGTATAGCGTTCCGCCCGGTCACGGTAAGGGTATGCGAGCCGCTCAGGAACACCGACAATCAGAAATACCAACGGGGCGTCGGCGATCCATTGCTGACCGAGTGCTGCCTCGGCAATAGCTTGCCTGACGTCGCCGTGCTCCTGAAGCAGGAGTTCGTGACCTCCGGGCTCATAGCGGTAGAGTCCGGCATCTAGTCCATGTGCATTTCCAACGGCAATATAGGTGTCAAGACCATACAGTGCTCCCGCCGACGGAGCTGTGCGCAGCTGTCGAGCTTTGTCGGAAATGCCCTGCGCAGCCCAACAAAGTTGGGAAACAGTTTCTAGATCGACAGGAGTATCCTGGAAAGCTCTTACCGAGCGCCGCTCGGACAAGGCTTGCTCGAGCGTGACTGATCCGGTGCTATCGTGCTCGGGTAGCTTCACGACCTCCTCCTTTGCGCGGATACCGTGCGGGAAGCTCACAGCCGTCACAAAAGTCAGAACGAACATGAGCGCTGCTACGCGATTACTCGTTCGCATGGGGTTCTCCTCCGCTCCGAAACCGGGTGCGCTGCTTCTGGTGCTCGCTACCTGGCTTCGTTTAGGTAAATGATAAAAGGAGTTGTCCCAGGCGGCAAGACCCAGTTGATGAAAAAATGATGGTGATGTAAAATTGTAAGCATGAAACGCACGCAAGTACAGGTGCCGGATCCTTTGTATGAACAGGCTCGAAAGGTGGCGGAACTTCGTGATTGGAGTGTCTCGGAGGTGTTTCGCCGGGCTCTTGAGCAGTACGTGGCCGAGGCACGGCTCCACGAGCACGATCAAAACTGGGCGCTCCCGGAGCCTCGCGCCATGGGTGCTGAGATGCTGAGTCATGAGCAGTGGCGTGATCTTAGTGCTGCGGATGAGGAGCGCCTCTATGGCACTCGCGATTGATACCAACATCTTCGTCTATTCCTTGAACTCCGACAGCAATGTACATGAGGCTGCGCGTTCCTTCGTGCTTGAAGCTTCTCGCAAAGACGATGTAGTGATCTCGGATCTGGTACTGGTAGAACTCTACCTCCTCATTCGCAACAAGGCGGTTTTTCCCCGTCCGTATAGCGCCGTGGAAGCCGCCGAGGTATGCCGTCGGTTGCGCGAAAACCCGCGTTGGCAAGTCGTTGAGTGCCGACCCATAATGAGTCGCGTCTGGGATGATATAGTCCAGGTCAATTTCCCCCGCCGCCAGCTCATTGATCTCAGGCTTGCGCACACACTTCACGCCGCCGGTGTCCGTAGATTTGCAACACGCAATACGCGAGACTTCGCCGACCTTGGGCTGTTCGAAGTCTTTGACCCCTTGCTCTGAATGTGATATCTTCATATCGGGAAATGCCGATGTGTAATGAATTAGATGTCGACAAAAAGCAGCTTGAAGAACTCAGTGAATTTCTCAAGGCTCTCTCCGGAGAAACGAGACAGCAGATTCTCATGGTCTTTGCGTGCAGCGCCGACGAGCGAACGGTAAATGAGATCGCCGAGCAGCTCGGAATTGGGCAGTCAACCGCCTCAGAAAACCTCACGGCCCTGCGCAAGACCGGGATACTGCAGTCTCGGCGCGAAGGCAAGACGGTCTACTACCGGCCAAACCGCTCACGCGCGCTTTTTCTTGTAGATGAGTTGCGAAGGTATCTTGAGACCTGCTGCCCAGACCACCCAGAGTGAGGAGAGTCACCATGAAGTGTTGCAAGAAAGAGGGAACAGTGCCGGTATCTGCGGATTTCATTGCCCAGAAATATGCCGAGGCCCTGCACAGCGACAGTCGCGGAATTGTTGCCGGAACCGGTGGTGCGCGCTTTGCTACCTATGTCCCCCGCGAGGGTGCACCAGTGTCACCGGAGATGCTCGAGAGCTCCTTCGGATGTGGCGACCCGGTTGCCTTTAGCGAGATCAGAGTAGGGCAAACGGTCCTCGATCTCGGCTCGGGAGCTGGGCTAGACTTACTCCTCGCAGCTTCCAAGGTAGGCCCCAGCGGAAAGGTAATTGGGGTCGACCTGAGTGATGACATGATTGAGCGTGCTCGCATGAACGCACAGGCGGCTGGCTATGCGAACATCGAACTTCGTCGGGGCGCGATAGAGGAGCTGCCGGTTGAGTCCGCCAGCATAGACTGGGTAATTTCCAACTGCGTCATTAACCTGTCAGCGGACAAGGAACGAGTGTTTCAGGAGATTGCCCGGGTGCTGCGGCCCGGGGGACAGGTTCTGGTTTCGGACATTGTAGCCGAGAACCTGCCGTTCTGGGTGCGGCGCAGTGGACTGCTCACCGTGGCCTGCGTTGCCGGGGCCATTCCGGAGGCAGACTACCTGGCGGGTATGCGGGCTGCAGGACTGCAGGATGCGACAATCCGCGGCCGCATGCATTACAGCCCCAGCCAGATGGCCGCAGTAGTCCTGGACTCACTGTCCGGCTGGACCCGCTGGCTCAACTGGTGTCTGCGCCCGCTCATAAGTGCCCTGGCAAAGCCCATAGCCGGTCGGCTCTGGAGTGTCCGGGTCTCCGCGCGCTTCGATTAACCGCCATACTCACATGCTGGCTGGGCTCCCGGACGCACGGTCATGCTGGGTGCGGTCGCAGGTCCATGCGCATAACCACACGCGGAAAGCCGTTAATTACTGACGAGGTCTCGGCCACGTGCGTGAAGCCTGCCTTCTCAAAAAGTGAGCGGGTGCCAACATAGGCCATGGTGAGATCTACCTTTGCGCCGTTGTTATCCACCGGATAGCCCTCGAGCGCGGGTGCTCCCTGACTGCGTGCAAACTCAACCGCGCCCGCAAGGAGTGAGTGCGAGATTCCGCGGCCACGGTATCCCGGCCGTACCCGAATGCACCACACTGACCACACCGCAAGGTCGTCAATGATAGGAATTGTACGGCTGCGGGCAAACGCAGTAACCGCGCGTGGGGCAACGGCCGCCCACCCCACGACTTCATCGGCGTCGTAGGCCAGCACTCCAATGGGCCCCTCCTCCATGAGTGAGGCCACCCGCTCACCACGGGCAGGCCCGCGTAGCGCAAGGTTCTCCTTGGACGGAATGCGGTAGCTGAGACACCAGCAGACGTTGGCGTCCGGCCTTTTGGGGCCGACCATGGTCGCTACATCGTCAAAATTACTCGCCGGGCGCACTTCAATAGCCATGGCTTAACTATTCCTTGGAACACTGAGTCGGTCAAGAGCTGTGTGAGATTTGTCACACTGCCCCTCCGGTGCTATGCTCAGAGCATGACGACTGTGCGAATGCGCGCGCTGCTTCTCATTTTTCTCCTCACGGCCGCAGCAGGACAGCATGCGCTGGCGGATATATCCTCGGAGGGACTTGGCGGGCTCTACCGCTCACCTGAGCCTTTTTCACTCAATGGGTACGATGTCGTACAGGCGCTATGGATGTTGCGGAGGGCGCGGCTTCTTATTCAACTGGGGCCAGACGGCGAACGCAGCATTGTCCCTGTTAGAAATGTGGAGGCGGTCACCGCTGTCTACATCGGCACCGATCCGGAGGCACCCGGCCCGCAGCACGAGGAACGCTACGACATTGTCCTCAACGGTGAGCCGCTTGACTGGGCCAATACCTACATCCGCTACAACAACCGCATGGTCAACCTTCAGGCACTGTTCACCTACCGGAACCAACTGCCGGAGTCCGGGCTCCCGTTGTATCTTGATTGACAGTTCCGCTTTGAGCGTGATGTAGTGCAGTCATGGCAGGTTTAGAAAAGCACACCCCCTTCTTCAACCTCATTGATGCGGTTAACAGCGGCGACTGTCCGGTTTGTTACTGCGTCTCGTTGCGTGTGCGGCAGTTCTTTGAGTCGCTGCTGTATCAGAACGTGAACAATCTTGAACTGCGGGCCGAGCTGCGCGCGAACGGTGGCTTCTGCCATACTCACGCTCACGAACTAGGAAGCTACAATGACGGTCTTGCGGTTGCCGTTATGCATCTGGAACTTCTTGAGGCTGCAGAAAGGAACAACGGGGTTGTTCCCGCATCCGGGGCCAGTCTTCGGCCCAGCCCCCGGCTCCGACGGGGACTCTTCCAACGGGGTAGGCGCGAGAGCGCACCCGCACCCGCCGGGTGCCCGGTGTGTCGCGTCGCTGAGGAGCAGGCAGCAAACACCATTAGCCTTGTCCAACAGTACGGTGAGGACGGGGAGTTTATCACCGCATTTCGCCAATCGCCCGGACTCTGCCTGCCCCACCTTCAGCGCTACCTCAACCGAAACCGGAATCCAGCTGCGGCCGTCATGGATCATCAACAGCAGCGCCTTACAGACCTCATTGCGCGCACACGCGCCTTTATCGACGGTGAGAACGCTACCTCTCACGACCGTTCCCCGCTCAGCAGAGAAG
>REEM01000152.1 GCA_007695055.1 Spirochaetaceae bacterium
TGAAGCATCTGCGGTTACCACCGCGCTGAGAGGAACTGCCCCAACTATCCTGCGAGTTTCGTCGGTCACATACACCATAGTGATCACGTGCCTGCTACCGTTCTTCTTGGCTCGGATCCTGTTTATGGCCTCGGAAGCTGTTGTGCCCCTCTTCACATCAATCTGAACCGGGGACATGATGCGGCCAACTGTGTCGTCTTCGTAGCCCATGAGCCGTGAGACTTGCTCACGCTGCTCTCGAGGCAGTGCATCCATGAGACGCTTTGCTACTCGTGCCGGTAGTTCATCTAAGAGTCGGAGCTGGTCATCTGGGTCAAGTACTCCCAAGAGTGAAACCACCTCGTCATTGGTCAAGGACTCAACCATCCTGCTCTGTTCTCCTACGTCCAGGAGATCAAACACCTCAGCTCCTGAATCCTTCTGAAGGAGTCGGAAAACTACGGGCTTGTCAGCATTTTCGCAGTCCTTGAGACCGTCGATGATCTCGGCTGCGCTCATTGCCCGTAGAAAGGTCTTGAGTGGCTCGAGGTTCTTGGTACGAATATGCTCCCGTACGTACTCGGGGAAAGTCTTTACTGTGTTCATTGTGAAACTCCTTCTTGTCTAGGTGGTTGTTCTGCTGGCACCTTGAGGTGCCGCAGTCCAACCTAACGCCTAGTATAGAAGGGTGGTTATTGAAGGAGTTGCGACGCCGCAAGATGCGCTGTAGTGAGATTTTCTAGGTCCAGGGTCACTGTCCATAGGTTCTCCTCCTGGGCTTCCGGGTTGGTTTGGACGGGCAACGCCACGTCTCCGGACTCCGCGTCGCTCAATGAATAGGGGAGCGAAGGCCCCGTGACGAAATATGCCGTCACAGTATGCGCCGTAAGGGCACAAAAAAAGCCTTTCCCGGCTGAACCGAGAAAGGCCTTCCATCTACGTTATACGGTGCACAACGCGGCACCTGAATACGTAGATATACCGCTTCACCCAACCGACTGCGTCGTTGGCCAAGAATGCCACCGCACGGTAGGGAAACGATACATAGCCTTCCTCGTTCGAGCTTTGGCACTGTACGGCGTAACGTGAGCCACGTTATGCAGATCCTTAATCCGAACCTGCCTGTTCAACCCTTTGGCGTCTTTGGACATTTCAGGGCAGCGGCGTATGTCCGTACAGGAGCCTCACCTAACAAAGGCGATATCTTGCCTAACCGTAATGAATTCGTAGACAATCTGTCAAGTCGATACAGGGTTTTCTGTAGTATCTTTTGAGGCATGCGGAGGCCTTATGTCTAAACGTCAAAATCAACAGAACAAATATCTCCTTATTGCGGTAGCGGCCGCGCTGGTGGTCGCGCTTGCGGGATTGCTCCCGCAGTATCGGGCGCTCGAGCGCACCGCATACGACCAGCTTTTAGGCCTACGGGCACCGGTTGAGGAACGCTCGGATATCATCTTGCTGGACATAGATGACCTGGCAATAGCCCAGGTCGGTATGTGGCCATGGAGCAGGCATGTGGTAGCCGACGGGTTGGTTGTGGCCCGTGAACTGGGGCTTGCCTATGCTTTGTTTGATATTGAGTATGTGGACCGCAGTCCGCGAGGCGTGGACTCGGAGTTGCTTGAGAACGAGATCCCGGTGGCGTTTTCTGAGGAGTTCGGACTTCTACGTGACAATGTTGAGTCCCTGTTTGGTGCGCTGCTGAGCGGTATGATTCCCCTGGAAGAGGCCGAGGAGTTCGTGCTGGAGTTGGTAGACCTTTCCGACCAGTCGCGCGGACGGCTGTTGAGTCTGGTGCGTTCCATCGCGCGCGACAACGACGAGTACTTAGGACAGTCCACACGGTTGTTTGGGAAGGCCTTTTTCACCAATACCATGTTGCCCGACGAGGTTGGGCTGATTTCGGTGAGTGATGAACACCGTGATTTTGTATTGAATGAGATTGCGCTCTCGAATGTAAGCGGCGCAATGGACACACTTCCAGTTGCGGCCGATATACAACCTACCTTGCCACCCATTGCTACGCGGGCAGCAGGAGCCGGGTTTCCGAATGTAGTAGTTGACCGAGACGGAGTTCGTCGCCGGGTTGACCTACTGGCTCTGTACGAGGACCGTCCCTTTGCTCAGTTGGCATTTCGTCCCTTGTTAGATTGGCTGGGGAATCCGGACATTGAGGTACGCCCGGGGGCTTTTATTCTGCGTGGCGCGCAGCATCCTGAGCGTGGAGTAGTAGACATTCGCGTTCCACGAAGCTTTGACGGCCGTATGCTTATTACCTGGCCGCCCAAAGACTATATCAACAGCTTCACTCACGTCTCATTTAATGACCTGGTGATACATGATCTGTACGAGGCAGACCTCATTTACAATCTTGAAGCCATGGAAGACGCGGGTTTTTTGAGTTTTCACGACTCCGGGGAAGATCTGCTACCGGCCTATCACCATGGTCAGCGGTTGCGTGAGAGGGCAATGGACGGCGGAGACCGCGAGCTCATGGAGGAGTATAGGGAAGTACGCGAGTTCTTTTTCGCGCGGCTTGCTCGATTCTTTGCAAGTGATGCAGAACAACGCCTCTTAGGTGAGTTGAACCGCGTATTGGAGTCAGACGACCTCCCGGACCATGTGCGTGAAGACTATGAGGCAATTCGTGAAGAGGTGCCGCTATTCTTTGAAGCTACTGGCGACATTGCTACCAACCTCATTGAGTTGCGCGAACGGCTTCAAGGCACATTTGATGGTGCCTTTGCCGTCATTGGGCACACCAGCATCTCCACGACGGATATTGGAGTAAATCCTTTCGACGAACAGTACATCAATGTTGGAATTCACAGCGCGGTCGCCAATACTATCTTGACCGGCGACTTCCTTATTGAGCTGCCCCCCTGGTATGGCATGGTGCTGGGCCTGATCCTGAGCCTTGTTGTGGCGCTGCTGATTCGTAACACAACACCGAAACGAGCCATAATCATAGGGCTTGTATTCTTGGTCGCCGTTATTGTGGGTGTGTCGGCATTCTTCCTTTTCACCGGCATGTTCCTTTCCGTCTTTAGTCCCGCTCTGGCGGTATTTCTGAGTTTCTTTGCTATTTCCTTGGTTAAGTTCTTGCGGGCTGAAGGAGAGAAGAGCTTTCTCAAGTCGGCTTTTTCACGGTATCTTTCCGCCGATGTTATTAGCCAGATCATTGAGGACCCAGAGCGTCTTACATTGGGGGGCGACTCCAAGGAGCTTACCGCAATGTTCACAGATATCAAGGGCTTTTCCACAATAGCTGAGAAGATGACGCCAAGTGACCTGGTTAAGCTTCTGAACGAGTATCTGACCGGCATGAGTGACATTGTACTGGAGCTCTACGGCACCATAGACAAGTATGAAGGTGACGCAATTATCGCCTTCTTTGGGGCCCCTCTACCACAGGATGACCATGCTGAACGAGCCTGTATTGCGGCGGTGCGGATGAAGGCCGCAGAGATTGAGTTAAATAAGCGGTTTCTTGAAACTGAGCTCGCTCCGGGTGAGCTGCACACCCGAATTGGAATTAACACCGGTGAGATGGTCGTTGGTAACATGGGTACTCCAAAGAAAATGGACTACACCATTATGGGGCATGCGGTGAACCTTGCTGCCCGCTTGGAAGGTGTGAACAAGCAGTACGGCACCTGGATACTGACCGGGGATGCGACTCTGTTGAATAATGGCGCCGGTGAGCAGGTGCTGTCACGGCGCCTGGACCGGGTTCGTGTTGTTGGTGTGAATGAACCCATTCGCTTACATGAAATCATGTATGAACGAAGTGTGGCTCGCCCCGACGACTTTGAGTTGGTAGAGATGTTTGAGGATGGACTAAACCTCTTTGAGGAGCGCAACTGGCGTGATGCGGGGCTCCGGTTCCAGCAAGCATTGCGGCTGCGTCCAGCGGACGGACCCTCCACCGTGTTCCGGGATCGGTGCAAAACCTACCTTAAGAAGGAACCGGCAGCCGACTGGGATGGTGTGTACAACCTGACGAGTAAGTAGTGAGTTTGGAAGCTTCCGGTTGCAGATAGAGTATAAATGGGAGGGCGCGACCTGCGCCCTCCCGTCTGTTGCATGCTATGTGCGGGTGAGTTGTATTTGAGAGGCGCTTAGAGCTTGTAGGAAAGCGACCGTTGCTTCTGGTATCCAAAGAGTTCGTCACGCTTCAGCTCACCGACCTCAAGGTCAATTCCAAGGTGCTTCTGCGCGGACTCTGCAACAGCTTTCTTGAACACCTCCATGTCAGGTTTGCTTCCCGTAATCTGCTGGATAGAGGTCATAGGTTCAAGTACCTTGTCCTTGATCTCGGGTGAAACCCAAACGACCTTGAAGAACTGCTCGGTGTCATAGTCGTCAATGAACAATACCGAGTTAATCACCAGCAAGTTCTCAATTTCCGATACCAGAATGGTTGCAATTTTCTTGCCGTTATGCCGGATAGCGCCGCGATGGTTGTACCACGCATCCTCGACTCCAAGTTCTTTGAGTGCATCAAGGAGTATGTTTCCTGTTATGCGGAACGCTTCATCTGCATTCGGGAACACATCTTTCCCAACAACCATCTGCACGCTTACCGTGGTATCCGGCTCCACAAACAACAGTGTTCGTTCACCGGTCAGGATAACGTGTTCAAGGCTCGGTACCTCACTCTGAACCTCGTTAATGAGGTTGGCAAAGTTCGTAAGCGTAATTATTGCTCGAGCGCCGCAGTCGTTGAGGATATGAATTATTTCACGGCCCTTGTACATGGTGTTGAAGGGCACCGCAACCGCACCAAGTTTCTGAATGCCAAAGAAGGCGTAGACAAACTCGGGTATATTCGGGAGCATAATTGCGACTCGGTCGCCCTCCTTGATACCCAGGTGTTCAAGTCCACCAGCGACCTTGGACGTGGTTTCATCTAACTGTGCATAACTGATTTCACGGCCTTCGAAGAGCAGTGCAGTTCGTTTTTTTTGGCTGTGCGCCGCTTCCGAAATCAGCGTCACCAGAGTTTCGCTTTTCACTCGGCGGCCTCCTTTGTGTCTTCTTTGTTAATGAGCCGGTCGTCAACAAACCCTGCCCGTAACTCCTTGCGGAGGATCTTGCCGGTAGCATTTTTCGGGAGTGACTCACGGAACTCAATTGCTTTTGGCACTTTGTAGGGAGCAAGGTTCTGAACGCAGAAGTCGAGTACATCGCGCTCGCTGAGCTCCTCACCCTCTTTCTTGACCACGAAAGCCTTTACGACTTCACGTTCACGTTTGTCCGGCACCCCAATGACGGCCACATCTTGAACTTTTGGATGTGTGTAAATGAGCTCTTCAACCTCACGTGGTGAGATATTAAAGCCGCCACGAATAATGAGGTCTTTCTTCCGATCGGTTATGAAGAAGAAACCATCCTCGTCCCTGTACCCGAGGTCGCCGGTGTGCAACCAGCCGTCCTTTATGGTCTCGGCGGTTTCCTCCGGCATGTTCCAGTACCCCTGCGTAACTACCTTGCCCGTAATGATGATCTCACCGACTTCTCCATTGGGGAGGTCCTTACCGTCATCATCAACAACCTTCATCTCTATGACCGGGGCTGGTGGGCCTATTGACCCCTCTTTGTAGGCCTTGCCGGACTGGTTCAGGCACACCGCCGAGGTTGTCTCGGTAAGTCCATATCCCTCTGAAATCTGGGTCTCAAAGACTTCTTCAAACTCCTGAAGGGTCTTGAGTGGCATGGGGGCGCCACCGGAGACTGATATGCGCATGGTCTTAGGAATCTTGCTCTTGCGCATGCGGGCAAGCTGTATAAGGTGCATATACATGCTCGGCACGGCAATGAGCACTGTAGCCTTGACCGCCTCAATATTTGAGAGCAAATGATGCGGGCTGTACTGTGGCACCAGGCTCAGCCTACAGCCGAAGTACATTGATGGTATGAGACCGTTGGCGAGCCCGTAGACATGAAAAAGCGGCAACACACCAATAACGGTGTCCTTGTGATCCATTTTGAAGTAGTGATCCGAGATCTCGACCGCCTGGGTGATGAAGTTACGGTGTGAGAGAATTACCCCTTTGGGTTTTCCGGTCGTGCCAGAGGTGTAGAGCAACACCGCTGGCTTGTCGGGGTCAACATCTTTAGGTTTAAACTTGCGGGAACCTTTTGCCATCATGTCCGATAGCGACATGCTTCCCACCGACTTAGGAGCACCGCGTCCTGAGCGAGCAGATTTTGCGACATCCAGGTCCTGTTTCTTGGCCGCCTCTTTGTCGATATTTACGTCTGCGCCAGCAATAATCCCGGCGCGCTTGAAACCCTGAATGATCAGGGTGTTCGGTAAGGACTCGCTTGAGAGCATGTATTTGCCAGCGATACGCCCCTCGACCAAGGCCGAGGGGAAGGCAATCATGTCGGCAGCATCTCCTTCCGGGTTGTAAACCAGTCTCCATTTATCTGCCATGCATACCTCCTGGGTGTAGTGTTCAGCCAGCCCTTAGCTTTCGGAGCGCAGGAACTCGTCGACCTCGTCAAAGAACTGGGTCTGGATCTCCTCGCTGGGCGCCGGGGTGAGCAAGCTCACCACGATATAGACAATGGTGTTCACCAAGAGTGTTGGTACAATTGGGTGCAGATCCAGCAGAAGGACGCGGCTACCACCCGGGGTGATGAGAAGGCCGAGTACCAAGTAGATCACGCCAACCAATGTGGCGGCAATTGCGCCCTGTCGCGTGCCTCGTTTCCAGAGTAAGCCACCAACCAATGCTGGCGACCACTGTGCAAAACCGGGTATTGAGACGTCGGTCAGGTACAGGGCCATGGCTCCGGTATCAATGACCGAGATGCTGAGACTGAGAATAACAATTCCGATAACACTCCAGCGGGCCCAGCGTGTGACCTCTCTGTCGTCTGCATCTGGCTTAAATACGCCTTGAATTACGTCGCGGGCAACAATAACGCTTGAGGTCATGAGCTGTACTGCTGCGGTAGAAACGGCGGCAGCAATAACCCCCATGAGTACAAACACACCAAACCATCCGGGTAACTCCTGGACAATGATAGTTTGGACTACTCGGTCTGCCTCTATCTCTACGCTTGTTCCCAGTTCCGCTGCCCGTGCGGTGAGGGCTTCAAGCGGCATAATAGCGGGAGCCACCAATGATCCCCAGATAAAGGGAATAATGTAGAAGAAGAGACCACCAAAGACAAAAATCAACAAGGGAAACCACTTGAAGAGGTTCTTGTCTCGTGCGGTCATGGCACCAATAACAACGTGGGGCCAGCTAAACGCCAGCAAACCAACAATGAAGGTGCCTCCCATCAGAACCGGCGTAAAGGTACCTTTTGGGCCGGGAGCTGAGAGCAACTCAGGCTGTGTCTCCAGGATTGCTGCTGCGGCACCAGGGAGGCCGCCAGGAAGAGCAACATTCACTATCCACAACATCGAACCCATAAGCGCAGTTACGTACACAATGCCGAGGAAGATATTAACCCATGCCACAATGCGCATGCCGCCGAGCAGTACGAGAAAAATGAGCAGCACTGCGGTATAAATTGCGCCCCAGATTGCTGGAAGTCCGGTGAGGGCCTGGAACCCGGCACCTACGCCCAGTGGCTGTATGCCGACATAGGGAACAATGAAGGCCAAAATGCTGATTGCCAGTACGAGTCGGAGGCTTTTTGACTCATAACGTTCGCCGAGCGCCTCTACCGGTGAAAGAAAACGGTTCATTTTGGTGAGCGCCCAGATTCTGGGGCCAAGAAACATGTAAAGACCGGCAAATCCGGCTACCGAACCCCAGATAAAGAATACGTATCCAGGCCCTTCCAGATACAGGAGTCCTGGGAATCCATAGAAAGTCCAACTGGAGGAAATAGCAAACAACACAAAAAAGAACATGACCACAACGCCGATGGTTCGCCCACCTAACATGTAGTCTTCGGCAGTCTTGGCCGAAATCTTGTAACCATAGGCGGCCATGCCGATTATGATTAATCCAAAGATTGTGAGTACAGCGATATCAAAAACCATAGTTTGAGCTCCTCGTAGTAGCGTTGCGCTGCATCAGCGATACGGCCAGAATTTGAAAAAGTACACGAGGTACCCAACCAACCAAAGCAAAACGAAAATCACTCCGGCCACAAGGGGTGCCGTCATCCAGCCGAACAAGAGAAAGGGCTCTCCACCCTCGGGGACGCTCATGGCGCCACGAACAATAGCCACCACCATACCGACGATAGTCGCCGCCAAGTAGGTGAGATACACCTTTCCAGCGGTGTGTTCCATAACTTCACGCATACCTATGCTCCTTCCTTGTGCACTACCTGTGCTCAACATACTCGTACGATAGCATTTAAGCACCCTTCCTGAACCAAGGTCAAGAAAATTGTCGGCCCCGGGCCGAGTGCTAGGTTGCTCCCGCGTAGATTTCGTCATGATATGCTACACGGTGTTCCCTGACTTTTGCCAGAATGCTAGTATATTAAACGCTGGACGAGTTTCAAAACATGGAGGTGCACCATGACGGGCATGAAGAATTCGCGGGCGACGAAGCATGAAGCCTTGTTAATTATTGATCTTCAGAACGATTTCTGCCCGGGAGGGAGTTTAGCTGTCTCTGAGGGCGATATGATTCTTCCGTTGATAAATGAGATTGCGTCCCGCTTTGATATCGTGGTTGCCACCAAGGATTGGCATCCAGAGGGACACGTTTCTTTTGCTTCCAGGCATGGAAAAGCCCCGTTTGACAATGTTGATCTCGGGCACGGTACTCAGGTGCTATGGCCAGATCACTGCATTCAGGGCGAGACTGGGGCTAGTTTGCACCCGGAGTTAGATCAGCGCCCTTTGACAATGGTTCTTCACAAGGGGGTGAATCGCGAGCTGGATTCGTACTCTGCGTTCCTGGAAAATGATCATACCACCCCGACCGGGCTTGAAGGGTATCTTCACACGCACGGAATCTCGCGGGTCTTCATCTGCGGTCTTGCCACCGACGTGTGTGTGAAGTTTTCGGCCATGGACGCGGTGCATTGTGGGTTTGAGACCTATGTGATTGAGGACGCCTGCCGAGGTGTCAACGTACCTGAGGGTTCGGTAGACTCCGCACTGCACGACATGACCGAGGCCGGAGTGCGATGTATTGGATCTAGTGAGCTCCGGCATGTGCTGGGCCCTTAGCCCAGGCAGTGGGTCATCTGGCGGAGAATGGGCGTTTACTCATCAATTGGACGTGAGTCGAGAAACCTCGTGACGATTTTCAACTTGGTCTGCTTCATTATCTCGGTGATGGAGACCCGATAAATATGAGGATTGATCAGGCGCTTGAAGGAGTCGTCGAACTCTTCGAGGCCGGACAGCGCGCGTGCTCGCAGCTCGCTGAGCTGCTCGGGAGCGCCAATGCGTTTGCCGTCCTTCATGTGCGGTTTTAGGAGCGGTACCGCCCTAATCCATTCATGAAGCCGAAAACAACGGTAGTCGGTGTCGGGGTGGAAGAACGAAACTGGCTCACCCGGCGACCAGCTCTCGTCGTCAAAGGAAACGAGGTCGGCAATGGGCGTGTTATCGCGTGCATAAAAGCGATGCACCTGTTTAATTCCGGGATTAGTGGTTTTGCTTGGGTTGTCTGAAACCTTCATTGTTGGCTCAAAGCCGGTGGCCGTTGCCTTTGCCGCTAGCTTGTACACTCCAGTTAGCGACGAGTCTGAGCCTCCAGTTACTAAACTTGTTCCCACACCCCAGAGGTCGACTGGCGCCCCATGAGCGACCAACTGCGCGATGATTGTTTCATCAAGCTCGTTAGAAACCGCAATCACCGCATCTTCAAGGCCCGCCTCGTCGAGGCGTTCGCGAACCCGTCTACTCAGGTACTGAATATCACCGCTGTCGAGGCGTACTCCGAATGAGCGCCCCTTTTTCTTGAGTTCCAGTCCAACCTCAATTGCGTTATTGATCCCGCTTCGCAAGGTGTCATAGGTGTCAATGAGCAATATTGATTTCTCAGGATACAGCTCAGCGTAGCGTTCAAATGCATCTCGTTCTGAATCAAAGGCCATGACCCAGGAGTGCGCCATGGTGCCACTTGTAGGTATGCCAAACTCCTTCCCCGCAAGTGTGTTCGAGGTCGCTCCGGCCCCGCCTATATGGGCTGCGCGGCTGGCCGACATTGCCCCGTCCGGGCCTTGCGCACGTCGTAACCCAAACTCCATTATCTTTCCCCGGCCGGAGGCAAGATATACGCGTGCTGTCTTGGTTGCTATGAGCGTCTGGAAGTTGATCTGATTGAGCAGTCTGCTTTCAATAAGCTGGGCCTCAATGAGCGAACTGTGAACGCGGAGAAGTGGCTCCCCCGGAAATACGGTTGTACCTTCTTGCATTGCGTAGAGATCGCCAGTGAACTGAAAGGTGCTTAAGTAGTCTAAGAACTTTGTATGAAAGAGACCGGTGCTTTCAAGATAGGCAATATCCTCAGATGAGAACGAGAGCTGTTCAAGGTCGTCAATGAGATCATTGAGTCCGGCAAAAATGCTATAGCCCCCCCCGAAGGGTTGGCGGCGGAAAAACATATCAAATACGACCTGCGGATTCCGGTTGTGGAGCAGATAGCCTTGCGCCATGGTGAGTTCATAAAGATCCGTAAGTAGCCCCGATCTTTTCATGCCGTACTCCTTGGTGTCGTTCTCAGAGCTTTGGTTTTTGCGTACAGATATTCCAGTTCCGAGTTTTCTAGGTGTGGGGCAAGGCGTTCCCGCACTCGCTGATGATACTCATCAATCCAGGTGATCTCAGCTTCATCGAGCAGCGATGTATCAATGAGTTGCTGGTCGAGTGGGCATAATGAAAGCGTTTCAAACGATAGGAACTCGCCAAACTCAGTACGCCTGTCCTTTTGAACTGCAACAATGTTCTCGGTACGGATTCCGTAGTGACCAGCGCGATAGAGTCCAGGCTCGTTTGAAACGAGCATGCCGGGTTCAAGCGGAACCGAGTTGAGCGTGGGGCTAATGCGGTGAGGCCCTTCATGTACGTTCAGAAAGAATCCTATACCGTGGCCGGTACCGTGGCCATAGTTGCGCCCCTCTTTCCAAAGTGACAGCCGTGCGACTGCATCAATATGAGTCCCGGTGACTCCAGCCGGGAAGGACAGGCGCGCGAGCGCGATATGCCCCTTGAGCACGAGGGTGAAATCACGCCGTGCTTCCTCGGTTGGGGGGCCAAGGCTTATGGTTCGGGTGATATCGGTAGTGCCGTCAAGATAATGACCGCCGGAGTCTATCAGATACAGGCCTTCAGCCTTCAGGGTCAACGCACTCTCGGCTGTTACCGAGTAATGTACCACCGCACCGTGCTCAAGGTAGCCGGAGATGGTTGCAAAGCTCTCTTCGACAAAACGCGGGTCGGTGGCTCGGAGTTCACGCAGGAGAGTTGCGGCGCTCAATTCGGTGAGCTCCTCGCGTGGTGCTGCCTCTTCGGCGGCACGCAGAAAGCGCAGCAGTGCAACACCGTCACGCGCCATGCAGTTCCGCAGCAGTTCTATCTCATGTTCAGTCTTAATTGCCTTCATGCCTGCAACCCCGTTGAGGTGTTCGACCAAACGGGCGCCGTGCGGGAGGGCGTCGGCCATCATACAGGAAAACGATGAGGGATCCGCTACAACAATGCCGGACTCAGGGCGTTCAGCAATAAACTCGCGCGCCTCGCCATACGGAGCTATAGTTATTGAGTCGAGTTCAAGTTCCTTCTTGAGCTGCTCGTTGAGTTTTTCCTCGTTGACAAACCATGTTGCGCCGGTGGGATGTACCACCAGATATGACACAATCAATGGATTGTAAGGAATGTCCTGGCCCCGAACATTCAGCAGCCAGGCAATTTCGTCCAGCGCCGTTACGAAGTACTCCATGTCTGGGGCTACCGGTGAGGCCGCTCGCAGGCGGTTCAGTTTCTCTTTGCGAGTTGCCCCGACAAACTCTGCCTGCATTGCGTAGGCGGGTGCCTTTGGTAGTGGCGGACGCGCCTCCCACAAGGGGCCAAGGAGATCATCACCCGGTCTGAGTCGAATGCCAACCTCATTGAGACGGCCGGTCAGAGAACGTCGTTGGGACAGCGATAGACACGCGGCGTCACAACCAACTGCCGCCCCGGGTTTGAGTTTGGCACAGAGATACTCAGGATAGCTGAGTACGCCCGGTTCATCTTGGCGGTGGAGGGTGATTGGGCTGTCGGCAAGCACCTGCTCGGCCTCAAGGTAGTAGCGAGAGTCGGTCCAGAGTCCCGCCTCGTGGCTTGTAACCACAACGGTACCGGCTGAGCCTTTGAAGCCGGAAATCCAGGCACGATGCTGCCAATGTGCGGCTAAGTACTCACTCTGGTGCGGGTCGGTGCCAAACACAATGTACGCATCAAGCCCCGTCTGCTGCATTGCGGTTCGCAGGGCCGAAATTTTTTCCTGAGTTTGCATAACGCCGAGTAGTGTAGCAGCTTTCTGGCGAGGCGTCTGCAGTAATTAGATGCGTCAAATTAACCCACTCGAACACACCTGGTCTGCTCATAAGCGGGTATGGATGGCTCATTTTGGCCATCCTCAGCCATTCTATTCACAAGATGTGTCAAAAAGAACCACCCGATCCTTGGTAGATGGTGTGCTGATTTGTATAACGGCTGGTGTAACTGTATTGCCTGTAGTGATTTACACGAATGATGGAGACTTGGCATGAGGATTGCATTATTAGTGGTGTGAAGAAAAAAGAATACATCAGAGACAAAGATAGTACGAGGAGGATACAGATATGACGGCATTGGCAATACGTAACATGGAAAGGGCTACCGAGGCGTTGGAGCGAGCTATGGGGTGGGGAGCACAGACTCATACCGGGCGCAGCTCACAGATCGTACGGGGGCCCGCTATGGACATTGTAGAGAAGGGCGATGTGTACGAAGTTCGGCTGGATCTGCCCGGTGTTGCTCGCGAGGACATCAACATTGAGTCGAGCTCCGGAGTGCTGACCGTAAGCGGTACCGTCTCGGAGCATGAGTTCCGCCGCAGCATAGCGCTACCGAGTTGGGCAGCAATTGATAAAATTGAAGCAAGACTTGTAGATGGAGTGCTCGCTGTAACGGTGCCCAAACGTGAGGAAGAAAAGACCCGCACAATCACCGTACAGTAACGGGGGTAAACAAAGGCTTGGGGTACCAAAGCTCGAACGGAAAGAGGGAGGAATTAGTAATGGAACAGAATACACTTGAAAGAAGTCGGAATCTTGCGAATGTACGAACAGTCCGGCCGGTAGGAAATATTGCAGAACAGGATGGAAAGGTAATGCTCAGGCTCGAAATGCCTGGGGTGACCAAGGATAATGTTGAGCTGAAGATCGAAAATGATCAGCTGATTGTTCGGGGCAAACGACATGCAGAAGAGGCCGATGTCCGTTTTGTACTCCGTGAGCGTCCTTACGGAGACTACTTCCAGAGCTTCACACTTGAAGATACCGTAGATCGGGACAAGGTTGAGGCCGCTATGGAACAGGGTGTGCTGACGGTAACGCTGAACCTGAAAGAGGCTCACAAGCCACGTAGGATTCAGATTAACGGTTAAGGGCCACCGATACAGGCCGACCGGGAAACCGGTCGCGCATGACCCGCCGTGGAGGCGATCACATATCACACTCTTTCTTTGTGGGGGCCCCGGCCCCCACTTTTGCAAAAAGAACACAATGACAATCTTGGGAGGCATACCATATGAGTACAGCTAAGAAGACAATAGGAATAGACTTAGGAACAACCAACTCCTGTGTTGCAGTTATGGAACATGGGGAACCGGTGGTCATTCAGAATAGTGAGGGACAGCGCACAACCCCGTCAGTCGTTGGGTACACCTCCAAAGGTGAACGACTGGTTGGGCAGCCAGCGCGCAACCAAATGGTGACCAACCCGTTGAACACGGTGGCGTCAATTAAGCGCTTCATGGGACGCAGCTATGCAGAGGTTGCACAAGAAATTGGAATGGTCTCTTTCGAGGTGCTTAAAGGTGAGAATGGCGGCATTCAGATTGGCATAGGCGACAAAAAGCTGAGCGCACCGGAGATCTCTGCTGCAGTGTTGCAAAAAATGAAGCAGACGGCGGAGGACTACCTTGGTGCGGAGGTTGACTCAGCAGTAATCACTGTTCCGGCCTACTTCAATGATGCACAACGTCAGGCAACCAAGGATGCTGGTCGCATTGCAGGGCTTGAGGTCAAGCGCATTGTGAATGAGCCGACCGCTGCAGCACTGGCTTACGGCTTTGAGAAGAAGTCGGGCGAGGAGAAGATTGCAGTTTACGACTTTGGCGGTGGTACCTTTGACATTTCCATACTCGAGGTCGGCGACAATGTATTTGAAGTTAAGAGCACAAACGGAGATACGCACCTTGGTGGTGACAACTTTGATCAGCGCATAATTGACTGGTTGGTGAGCAGTTTTAAGAACGACTATGGCGTTGACCTCTCCGGTGACCGCATGGCATTGCAACGACTCAAAGAGGCTGCCGAGATTGCCAAGAAGGAGCTGTCGAGTTCACAGAGCACCGACATCAATTTGCCCTTCATTACCGCGGACGCCTCGGGACCCAAGCACCTGAACTACAACCTGAGCCGCAGTAAGTTTGAGCAGCTGGTGGATGATCTTGTGCAGCGTACAGCAGAGCCATGCAAAAAGGCCATGGCAGACGCCGACCTCAAGGCGGCGGACATAGACCAGGTAATTCTGGTTGGTGGCTCAACCCGGATCCCGGCCGTGCAGAAGTTGGTGAAGGAGATATTCGGCAAGGATCCCCACAAGGGCGTGAACCCGGATGAAGTTGTCGCAGTTGGTGCCGCTATACAGGCCGGTGTGCTGAGTGGTGAGGTAAACGATGTCTTGTTGTTAGACGTGACACCGCTCTCACTGGGAATTGAGACCTTGGGTGGTGTGTCGACGCGGCTTATTGAGCGCAACACTACCATTCCAACTCGCAAGAGCCAGGTTTTTAGCACCGCCGAGGACAACCAGAATGCGGTCAGCATTCATGTGTTGCAAGGTGAACGCGAGATGGCCGCCCATAACCGAAGTATTGGGCGCTTTGAGCTGGTCGGAATCCCAGCGGCACCTCGTGGCGTACCACAGATTGAGGTAGCCTTTGATATTGATGCCAACGGCATTGTTCATGTGTCTGCCAAGGACCTTGGTACCGGCAAGGAGCAGAGAATTCGCATTGAGGCATCTTCAGGTCTTGATGAGAAGGAAATTGAGCGCATGGTGCAGGAGGCCGAGATGAATGCAGGTGAGGACAAAGAAGCCCGTAAGCGCATAGAGACGCTGAACGAGGCCGACAACCTCGCCTACCAGACAGAAAAGACCCTGTCCGAGCACGGTGCCAAGGTTTCCGAGGATGACCGCGCCAAGATTGAGGCAGCTGTTGCTGCGGTACGGAGTGCGGTTGAGAAGCAGGATGCCGATGCAGCCGAGGCAGCAATAAATGAGCTGCAACAGGCCGCGCAGGCACTGGGCGCCGCGGTCTACGCTGACTCGGCTGCAAGCTCAGGCGCTGGCCCTGGTCCAGAGTCTGGGCCCGACAGCGGCGGCCACAATGGGAACTACAACGGGAATGGCGCCTCAGGCGGACACGAGTCCGGCGTTGAGGATGCCGAGTACGAGGTTGTTAACGAGTAGGTGCCTGGCGGAAGCGGTGGAGGGTGGTCTGACGGTACTCAGCTCCTGGCTCAAGAATGATGCTGGGGAACTCCGGCCTATTCACGGCATCGGGGAACCCCTGCGCCTCAAGGCAGAGCGCAGCGTGAGCAGGGAGTGTCCGCCCTCCATTGCCGCGTTCGTGTTCACCGGCTAGTAGGTTTCCGGTATAGAACTGTAGTCCTGCGGTGGTGGTGTGTATCTCCATCCTCCGGCCGCTTGCCGGATCCACAACCTGAGCGGCGGGTCTGAGTTCACCTTGCTCACCGCGTACCTGATAACAATGGTCAATACCCCCGTCCAACGCCTCCATCCGCTCGCCAACTCGGCGGGTAGATGTGAAGTCAAAGGCCGTACCCTTTACCGGCTTTAGCTCTCCGGTTGGGACCTGACGTTCATTGACCGGCAAGTATGCATCAGAAAATAGGCGTACCTCATGTTCACGAATATTCTCAGAGGTGCTGCCAGCGAGATTCCAGTAACAGTGATTAGTGAGGTTGATTGGGGTAGCTCTATCTGCGGTTGCGCGGTATTCAAAGCGCAGCTCGTTGGACTCGTTGAGGGTGACAGTGAGTTCCACCTCCACCTTTCCTGGATACCGGTCCTCCCCGTCTGGACTCACTCGGCGAAGGCGAACTCCGGCTTCTTCGGATGCCGCTTGTAGTTCGGCATCCCACATTCTACGTCCAAAGCCAATGTAACCGCCATGTATGTGATTACCTGGCGCGTTGCACTCAAGCTGGTACGGGGCTCCGTGGAGTTCAAAACGGCCTCCAGCTATTCGGTTTGCAACCCGTCCCACTGTGGCACCGAAATAGGGGAGGTTATTCTCGTACTCCTCGACGCTTGTGTAACCAAGGGTAAGCTCCACTGGTTGGGCGCCTGATTTGGGTGTCATCTGAACCGAGCTTATTATTGCTCCAAAGCTGAGCAAACTGAAAGATGTTCCGTGTGAGTTTTCTATGCGAAAGCGCTTAACGGGCTCTTTTTCGCGAGTGAGACCGAACTCCTCGGTGGTGACAATCAATGATGCTACTCCTCAAAAAAACAGGCACCATGGGGAGCTCCCCATGGTGCCTGCATAGTGTGGAATAAAAACGGTTAACTATACAAGCCTATATCAGCTTAGGCTGAGTCACGTAGTCATCTGCCCGCAAGAGCATTTTGACGTACTGAGCTCGACGATAGCTCCACTTGTCTCCAGAATTCTTCACACTGAGCTTGCCGCGGAAGTCGTTAACAGAGGCGTAGCCTTTTTTATCCATCCAGCTTTCGATACCGCTTACAATAGTTCCAACATGCTTCACCGAGTTGCGGTAGAGTGCACTTACGACTTGAAAGGAGTCAGCACCAGCGAGCAGGATTTCAATTGCATCTTCTGCTGTGTGCACCCCATTTGAGCCACAGAGGCTTCCCTTGATCTCACCTGCTAACAACCCGACATAACGCAACGCAAGGCGGTGGTCACTTGAAGTAGAAAGGTTAAATGGAAAGCGTGCTGTTTCTTTTTCTACATCAAAACTGGGTTGAAACATGCGGTTAAACAGCACGAACCCATCAACGCCGACTTTGTCCATGCGGTGCACCATTTCCAGTGGGCTGGTGTAAAAAGCGCTCAATTTAACTGATACCGGGATCTTCACCTTCTTCTTCACTGCGGTAAGTGCAGCAATTTGCTCTTCCTCAATTTCTTTGGCGCTTTTTGTCGGGTCTGTTGGGATTGAGAAGAAGTTAAGCTCAAGACCGTCAACTCCGGTCTCTTCCAGTTTAGCAGCCCACTCAACCCAGGTGTCGTGCTGAACGGCATTGAGACTAGCAATGACCGGAATAGATACGGCTTCCTTTGCCTTGCGAGTCCACATGAGGTGCTCCTCAGGCCCAGCGTGCTCAAGTTCAGGAAAAATATTGGTCATTTCTGCATGCCAGTCGTCGTACATTTCCAAGTCTTTGTCGAGTCTGTGCCGTTCAAGCTGAATCTCTTCTTCAAAAAGCGACTTAATGACCAGAGCTCCCGCACCAGAGTCTTCAATTTTCTTGATTGAGTCCATGTGCCCGGTAACGCTACTTGCGCCAACCACTAGTGGGTTTTTGAGCTCGATGCCCATGTACTTCGTTGCCAAATTTGCCATAATCCGCACTCCTTCCGCATTTTGCCGGTTACTGATTGAATTCTTGGGGGGAAGCTGCTGTGAACTATCCTCAGCCCTGATTGAAAATACAGTTTACACGGTTATTCGTCAAAGCGAAAGAGGCAAAATTGAAACAAATGTTTCTACAAGCACATTATCGGAGAAAGAATGTTTGGCGATACAGGCACTTGAGGGCGCGACCGGGTGGCACAGCCGCGGCTATCTCTGAACGTGGCCCTTGAGTTCAATTACGTTTGAACGAGCGTCACGGCGGCCGTTGCTTTCCTCTATGTCTGGCAGCCCGTTAATGTCTGGCAGCCCTTCTTCCATGTGGTAACCGAAGACGCGGATTCGGAACTCTGCAGCCTGTTGTGGGGTAATGCGAAACCAGATAAAGCGCGACATCTCTGGGTGGAACTCTGCTCCTGCAGGTGGGCCAAAGTCAATAGCACGCGTTCCAGGCGACTCGGCGGGTGACTCGCTGCGAAAGATCTCAAGGTGAATGAGCTCAGCTGGGATCTCTGAGAGTGGGTACCACACTCGCCTCCATGGGTCGAGCCACTCAATCTCCATATGCTCCGGTATACCGTAGCCAAAGTAGCGTATCCCTTCTAGAGTGTGGTCCGAGGATGCAAAGATCGGCACGATGTAGGACTCTCCGGCCTTCCAGCGCACGGTGAGCGTGCTTCCCTCGTGTTGCAGCTCTTCCGCCTGGGGCCTGCGTTCAAGTCCGGTGAAGCTGCCCATAGACCGCCCATCCGGCACTCCCCACTGCAGCTGCACCGGCGGCTCCGCAAAGAGCGGGTGGGGGCGCCCTATCCCAAAGATGGTGGGCATAATAAGCAGAATAAGCAGGGATACCAGCCTGCGGTTATTCCGAGAACGGCGGCTGGCCGTGGTGTACTGCTCTGCCCGGGTGCCCTCAGAAGAGCGCCACAACAGGATAACGACTCCTATCAGTGCCACGGCACCGCTCGTGATCTGAAAGGGTGAAAGTCCGCCGCCAGCTGGCCTGTGAACACGTACAAACTCCAGCAGGAAGCGGTACACCCCGGCTCCAATCAGAAAGGCGGCGGTACTGGTGCCGATGCGCCGAGACCGTCTGTAGACGCTGAGCAGCACCGGAAACATCAGCATTGCGATAAGTGAGGAGTAGAGCTGGGTGGGGTGGCGCGGGATTGCCCACGGGCCCGGAAAGCTTACAGCCCAGGGCAGTCGGGAGGGAATGCCGCCGCAACAACCGTTGAGAAAGCACCCTACGCGCCCAATGGCATAGCCCACTGCAACAAAGGGTAAGGCCATGTCCAGGAGCTGAAGCACGGCAATTCTGCGAACCCGGGTGTAGAGAATAACGGCGGCCAAAGCACCGGCAAGCCCTCCGTGAAACACCAGCCCACCCTCCCAGAAGCGCACAATGCGTTCCGGGCGGACGGCAAAAGGCTCCCAGTAGAGCGCAATATAGAGTGCTCGCGCGCCTACAAGCAGGCCAAGTACCGCAAGTGCGGCCGCAGCTCTGATATCGGGACGGCCAAAGGCTGGCCCTGACTCCGCAGTCTTGTTCTGGTAAAGCCTGAAGCCCTGGCCCGAGATGAGTCTGTAGGCAACCACGCTGGCCAAGACCAACATCAGCACATAGCTGCGCAGAAGGAAGACCTGGCCAAAGCTGTCCTCAAAGAGATACGGGTACATCGGTACGCATTATACCACTCTGACCACCGCTCCAACAGCCGCAGTGCACTCCATATGCGTAGCAATCATTCGGTTTCGTAGGATAGGAAATAGTCACGTGCGATTCTGAACATCTGGCGAAGCTCGTTCCAGTTCTCATACAGAGTATTGAGCGTCTGGGCTGTCTGCTGGCTCGATTCCGGGTAGTCGTGCGCCAGGTTGTTTCGCAAGGCGCGAAAGAATAGCCAACGATCCTCTGAGCTCAGGGCACCAAGCTGCTCCAGATACGAGAGAATATCCAGGAAGGGGCGCGGTGAATCATCTGCCCTGAGCAGCGAATGAAGTGTGGGAAGAAGTCGCGATGCCATGGAGTCCTGCAGTTTGGTGAATCTGTAAATGAACTGATCAAGAATGGGAACCTGGTCTTCGGGCAAGCTGAGAAGTGAATCTGGGCTGAGGGGAAAAAGCGGTGATAATAGCGTAGAGGCGCGTTCCAGCTGCCGTATGTGAGCCTCGCCCTCCTGAATTGCGGATCTGATCGTTGCCCGTAGTTCCTCAGGATTGTAGCCACTCATAGAGGTACACCTTCCTGGCGAGCGGCGTGAACTATTGCCGAGTCAGAATCGGCTCCAGCCAACACGATATCTATCTTGCGTTCGCCTATGGTCTTGTGCAGGGAGCTGATGAGGCGTAGCTTGGCTTCTACCGCGCCCTGTGAGTTCGGATCTACGCCCGGGCACTCGACAAGAAGGTCGATATCGCCCCCACGTAGCGTGTCGTCGGTTCTTGAGCCGAAGAGCCGAACGACTGCGTTTGGCCCAAAGTGTTGGCGAACCGAACTTCGTATGGCATGGCGTTGACGCGCACTTAATCTCATGCCTCTATGATGTGCCTGCTTGCCGTGCAGGTCAAGTCTATCCTGGCGGCTTGACGCTGGCCCTGATCTTGGTGATTTTCCCGGGTTTGGCTCATTATTCACACAAAGACGCGTCCCAATTCCGGAACTGGGACGCCTGGCCGCCCATATGAAGCTACAATTCGTAAGGACTCAGCCATTGCATCGTGCAAGATCCGACAGGTCAGCCAAGATCCGAAAGATCAGCGCGCGAGCTGCTTGGTGAGGAACTCATCACTGTACCGGAGGTAATGGAATGAACAATCGCATGAATCGAAGTGGTTTGGAGAAGGGGTGGAAGGCAGCTGCCGTGCTATTGGTTGCGCTGTTGAGCTTTGGCGGACTTGTGGCGTGCGAGACTGCAAGCGCGACGGTTAATACCGCGACTGCCACGCGCGACGCCGCTTCAGCCGCCCGTGATGCGGTCACGCGTGACCATCACCAGGTTATCCCTATGTTTCCTGCATCAGAGGAAAGATATGACGATCTTATCGGCTTTGAGGAGTTCGAAGCGGTGGTGGCCGAGGATGCGGTTGCGAACCTGATGGGAGATATTCGTCGACGCTTCTACCGGGTGGAAGATGCCTCTCCGCTTGAGATTGTCCGTCACTATCAACAACAGATAGAGGCTGCCGGTGGCACCGTTCTTTACCAGACGCGGGATCCTCAATCGGTAGTGGTCAACGACAGAGGATTGGTTGAGTACTTCAACCGGCACCGTCAAGACCGCGGAATGAGCACCTATGTTTTTGACTACTTCCAGCATCCGGGGCGCATTACTGAGTATGTGGCCGGTGTGGTTCCATCTGGAGGCAATGAGGTGTATGTGCTCCTTGGCGCGGGCAGGCCTGATGCCCGCCAGCAATTCACGGGAACTCGCTACGAGATTGTCACCGTTGTAGCTGAGTAGGTAGATTGCGGGCCTGCATAGCGTGGGCCTGCATAGCGGCGGCGCGGTGGAGCATACAATGGCGGTGGGCAAGTGCGTCCAGATCATGGTCGTAGCCCCCGCCAATAACGCCCGCCACAGCAATTCCTCGTCTGCGGCACTCACGCAGCACGTAGAGATCGCGTTCGTAGATACCCTCAAGTGAAAGCTGCAAGCGCCCGAGTCGGTCCCCCGCGAAGACATCGACCCCAGCGTCATACATCACCAGCTCCGGCTGAACCTGCTCCAAAAGCGCTGGAAGCTCGGCATCCAAGAGCGCCAGGTACTCTGCGTCGCGAATGCCGTCCGGCAGGCCCACATCATGGTCACCGGCGGTCTTGCGGAACGGGAAGTTGCTCTCACAATGCATAGAAAAGGTGAAGACGCGTGGGTCGCCCGCAAAAGCAGCTGCTGTGCCGTCGCCCTGGTGCACGTCCAGGTCAATGACCAGAATGCGGGTCACGCTGCCTTCGTCAACCAGGGTGCGTGCCGCAACCGCAATATCGTTAAAGATGCAGAAGCCGGAGCCAAAACCTGGGTGGGCGTGATGGGTGCCGCCAGCGGCGTTGCAGGCTATGCCGTGTTCCAATGCCAGGCGTGCGGTGAGAAGCGTGCCACCCACTGCCCGCCGGGTTCGGCGTGTCAGGCCTTCACTCCAGGGTAACCCAATGCGGCGCAGCGCCTTGGCCTCAAGAGTACCACTCAGGAATGACTCCACGTAGGCTGGTGTGTGAACGCATGCAAGCAGGTTGGCGTCGGCGGCTTCAGGAGAGTAGGTGCTTTCCGGGCTCGCCACACCCTCTGCCTGTAGAAGCTCGTAGACCTTGCTGAACTTTGGCATAGGAAATCGATGTCCGTCCGGCAACGGGGTGACGTACTCCGGGTGGTACACAATCGGCACCGCGCCCGAGGCCGCACTCGTGTAAGGGGCCGCACCCCCGTGCGTAAAAGGCTGGTTCAAGAGCCCAACCCGAAACGGTGAACAAGTGAGGCGGCCGCGTCCGCATCAAGTACAGCGTATAACTGATCAGCATCAAGCCGATCCTGAGCCCGTGTCGAGCTTTGCTTCAGGAGCCACAATAGTTCAGGAGATAGTACCGGAACTTCTCGGCCTCCAAAGGGCACCTTCCGTAGCCCGGACTCGAACTCGGCGGCCAGCTCGGGTGTATTCGGCGTGAGGACATCTAGAATGAACTCCTGCTCAGCTTGGATCAGGAGTAGTCTTGAAACTTCGACCAGGTGATAGCGCATGCTCTGGGTGTTCCGGTACACGGAAGAAAACCGTGTGCGAACAGCCCTTTCAATAGCCGAAAGCTCTCCGGACATCATGAGATCGATATCGTAGGTTGCGCGCGGCTCACAGTACAGCGCAAAGGCAAAACCACCAGCAAGACCAAACGACAACTCGGCCTCGGTGCAGGCGTCAATTACTTGAATTAAGGCCTCGTTCAGTTCCATTGTGCCTCCTTGCGGGCGCGCATACGTCGCCAGAAGCGGCGTTCCAGTTCTTGAGGCTCCAGATGAGGGTGCGTAGCCGCGTCGCCCGCCTTGTTGAGCTCCTTCTGCACCTCAAAGAGCTCGAATGACTGCTGAAGCTGGCGTGCGGCCTTCTGCGGGTCGAAGATTCTCATGGGCTCCATCTTAGCCAAGTTTGCGGCAAAACGGAAGCCAGCAGCAGCAACTCTACATGTGGGCGCCGTGGAACCGCTCCGGCACTTGCACCAAGCCGCCTCCTTGATTAGTATCAGCATGTGGGTGCAATCAATTGTGAAAATATCGATATACCCGCGTAATATGATAAAGAGCCTGGAGGAAACATGAGCAATAGACCAAAGCCAGTGGTTCTGGTGGTACGAGACGGCTGGGGAACCAACCCCAATAGTGAACATGACGCATACAACGCAGTGAAGCTGGCAAACACGCCGTGCAACGACCGTTTGCTCCAGCAGTATCCCTGGACTCGCATTCATACCTCGGGTGAGGATGTTGGACTGCCTGACGGCACCATGGGTAACTCCGAGGTGGGACATCAGAACTTAGGTGCGGGACGGGTTGTGTACCAAGAGTCGGTACGAATTACCAAAGCCATTCGCGAAGATGAGTTCTTTCAGAACGAAAAAATGCTGGCCGGTGTACGTCGGGCCAAGGAGAACGGTGGCTGGGTGCACATTATGGGACTGGCCTCCGATGCCGGGGTCCACGGACTTCTGACCCACCTGTATGCGTGTGTGGAGTTATGCAAGCGGGAAGGCCACAGCAAGGTGGCGCTGCATTTGTTTACCGACGGTCGTGACACCGGGCCCTATACCGGGATTGAGTTTGTGCGTCAGATTGAAGAGAAACTTGGTGAGATTGGGGTTGGCAAGGTTGCTTCACTCACCGGGCGCTACTGGGCCATGGACCGTGACTTTCGTTGGGAGCGCGTGAAGCGAGCCTACGACATGCTCACCGGGCGAGACCAGGCCTTGCCGGTGTTCGAGACTGCAACCGAGGCCATGCAGCACTACTACGACAACCCCGACAACGACAGCCAGAACGGTGATGAGTTTGTAACTCCCCGTTATGTCGGTAGCGACTGGAAGGACACCCGCATGGAAGACGGTGACACCGCTATCTTCTACAACTACCGTGGTGACCGTCCGCGCGAGATTATTAGAGCCTTTGTCATGGATCCCTTTATGGGGGCGGTGAAACCCTCACCCGACAGTGGCGAGAAAGGTTTTGAGCGCGGCAAAAAGCTTGATATCTACTGGGTGACCATGACTGCCTACGAGGCGGATCTCAACTCCATGGTGAATGTTGCGTTTCCCAAGGCTCCAAAAATGGTCAACATTGGTGGTGAGTACTTGAGTGCACAGGGCCTGACGCAGTTCCGCTGTGCCGAGACCGAGAAGTTTCCTCACGTGACCTTCTTCTTCAACGACTATCGTGATGAGCCCTTTCCCGGAGAAGGGCGTGAGATGCCTCAGTCGCCGAAAGTGGGAACCTATGATCTAAAACCGGAGATGAGTGCCTACGAAGTGCGCGATATCGTGTTGAGGCGGCTGGATGCCGAGGACTGCGAGGACTTTATTCTGGTGAACTTTGCCAATGCCGATATGGTAGGCCACACCGGAAAGCTTGAGGCTGCCGTTAAGGCATGTGAGGCGGTGGACTCCTGTGTCGAGGCCCTTGTTGAGGCTACTCTCAAGCGCGGTGGTAAGCTCATTGTAACCGCAGATCACGGGAACTCCGAGCAGATGTGGGAGGACAAGAACAATAGTGCCCACACTGCGCACACAACCTATGACGTGGACTGCATAATTGTAGACGCCGACCGAACAGCCAATGCAACCGGTAGCATGGACGAGCCGTCCTCCTCATTGAGAGCTGGTGGACGTCTGGCCGATGTATTCCCAACAGTGCTTAAGCTCATGGGGCTTGAAAAGCCCGCCGAGATGAGCGGCGAGTCGCTTGTATAGGCTTGGCTGCTAGCTGGCGGCGAGTCGCTGGTCTATTCTAAGGCTGGGCTTCCGTGGGGCCTTCCGCGTCGAGGCAGGAAACAACTGCCGCGCGGAGCGCCTCGCGGCTCCATGGCTTACGAATGATCACCACATCCTCAAGTGTCTGCTTGAGCTCGGCAATGGCCTCCTCATTGGCCTGACCGGTAATGAGAATTGCACCAGCACGTGGGGACATCGTTTTGGCTTCAATAAGAAACTCGTCACCTTTCTGCCCCGGCATAAGCCAGTCAGAAATGAGCAGAATGACCCTGATCTCGTCCTGCTGAAGTTCTTCAATAGCATCAAGCGCATCTGCGGCGTTGTTTGCGGTTTCGTAGATGTAACGGTCGCCAAAGAGAGCCCGCAGTTCCTGCTTGAGCGCTACGAGTATTATTGGTTCGTCGTCTACGCATAAGATTGCTGCTTGAGGACTTGTAGTGTGACTCATTTCCGGTCTTCTCCGTCGTCTTGCACTGAGATGCGTTCCAAGCGCTGTTCTTCGGGTGTGTGTTCTGTTCCTGCGGAGGGAGCCGTGCCAGCGGCTGGCTCTGTGGCGCAAACGGTTTCTGCGCGAGTTGCTGGCAGGAAAACCGAAAAGGTCGTACCGTTCACACCTGTTTCATACTCTATACTGCCGTCATGACTCTCAATGATTTGTTTGCAGATATCCAGTCCAATTCCAATTCCCTCGCCGTGTTCCTTGGTGGAAAAGAACGGTTCGAACAGCTGGGGTTGGACGTGCTCGGGAATTCCAGGTCCGGTATCGCCTACCGTTACACAGACAACGCCCGGAGTGCGCGAGCCTTCGACTGTGAGCGTTAATGTGCCACGGTACTGCATGGCGTGCAGCGCATTCTTTATCAGGTTCATCCACACCTGGTTCAGCGGATCACGCATTCCGTGAATGTAGATGTCGTCAGTGTAGTTCTTTATGACCTCAATCCCGCGGTGGTTCCCGCTATGGAGCAGCTCCAGCACCAGGTTAATTTCGTGAGTCAGAGAAAGGCTTTCCGCTTCGGTAGAGTGGTTGCTATGGGCGTAGTTGTGGAGCGCTTGAATGGTGCGTGAGGCTTTATCGGTACCGAGTGAGACTATGACCGCAGCACGCATGGCTGTACCAAAGGCGGTGATGGTGTCCAGGATCTCCTGGCTGTGCCGTGAGTCAAGTACCACGCGCAGTTCTTCTGAACAGCCAAGAAGCTGATACTCACCGACGACCTCAGCCGCCCACTGGTGACGTTCCTCCAGTGCCTGTGCTGTTGCGGCTGCTGCCTCCCGTCGTTCGCGACGAGTTCGAAGGCCCTCCTCAAGTGGTGGTGCCTGGAGTGCACGTTGTAATAGACCAAGCAGTGCGTTTGACTCGGGTTCTGGGAGTTTTCTGCACATTTCAACCATCTCGGGAACCCGAATAGCAAGTGTCTCGCGCAGAATTCGGTTAGCGCCAGCAACCGCGCCAAGGGGGCTGTTGAGTTCGTGCGCAATTCCGGCCATAAGCCGACCGAGCGATGCCATTTTCTGGCTGTTGACGAGCTCGGCCGTGCGCTCGGCTACTCGTTCTGCAAGGGTGGCGTTAATCTCTTCTAACTCGGCTTGCGTCTCCCGGAGTTGCTCGTGTGCTCGTGCGCGGTCGTCAACGAAACCGAACATGAGTCCAATTAACACCGTCAAGACTGGATAGAGTGCCAGGGTAGGTGCCGTGATACCGGACATCGCCACCAGCATCTGGTTCGTGTCGACATAGAGCAGGAGGGTGAACACCATGAGGATTTGGATAAGAGCCGCCGCAAGTCCAAGCGTGAGAAGTAAGGGGACGCGGCAGCGACTGTAGTGTGCTCCTCGCCTGCTGCGTAACAGGAGTCCGGCGCCAACGCTCAACAGTACCCCTAAAGAGCCGCCGAAAGCGCCAATGCCGCCAATGAAAAGCCGTGCCCCAATTGCGCCGCCTGCCAGAATGAGTCCCGGCAGCCAGCCTCCGTAAAAGCCAGCCAGCACTGCCAGCATCATTTTTGTGTCGAAGATCACTCCGTCCGCAACCGGTATGCCCATGAGAATGGAGAACACCGCGGCTACAGCAAAACCCAAACCAAGGAGAGCCTTGCGCGTTTTTCCCCCCGCGCTACGGACCTTCTCTTTCACGACGTAGTGAAAGATTACTACAAGGGCAACCAGAGAGAAGTTGGAGATGATATTTCCAATTATTGTGATATCCATACCGTTCCACAGTGAAGATACGCATTTTATGCGCCACTATGGAACAATATTTCTAGGAATTGAGTGTTGTCTTAGAGAATGCGTACAAGCACGACAACGAGAATGACAATTACGAGTACTCCGATAATTAGGCCCATGGTTCCCCCCAAAGCGAGACGTGATTGCTTATGCTACTACTCCAGGTATCCGAGGTCAAGCTCATCCGCGACGGTTCATCCGCATCAGCTCATCCGCATCAGCTCATCCGCGACGAAGTGCAGACTCATTTCGCAGCAGGCTCCCTGCGGCGGCTAAGGAGCCAGCGACATAGAGCAGGATCCAGCCTGTAGTGACAAGGAGCGGCATGAGGCTGAGGCGGCCAAGCACAGTTGCCTTGAGAACAAGCGCAATATTAAAAAGCGGAACATGATAGTACCACAAAGGGAGCATCTCAAGGTTGATCATGTAGGTGCCGTATCCAGCAGCAGATGAGAGAATGAGCACCGGTATGAAGTAGGTCTGAGCTGCCTTTGCCGAGCGGGCAAGGAAACTCAGCGCGAGTTCCAGGGAACTCAGCACCAGCACGGTGGCCACCGCAAGGCCTACAAGTATGGCAACTGTCCCTGGACTTAGGGCGAACTGCAGTTCATCACTGCCAAAAACGCCGGGACCAATGAGGTAGGCGAGTCCTGCACCTGCAAAGAAAGCCAGCATTCCCAGCAGCCCCATGACCGCGCAGGCGCCAAACTTCCCAAGCAACAGGGCGCTTCTGCTAGCGCCAGTGCCGAGCAGCGGCTCCAGAGTGCCGCGTTCCTTTTCGCCAGCGCCCAGGTCTGCTGCACTTGCAAGCGGTCCCAGTGCCGCGGACACCAGCATCAACACTGGGATGAGAAAGGAAAGGGCCAGGGTACCAGCGCTGCGGGAGGGGTCATGGAGTCCAAGCAGCTCAACCTGAAGTGGGGCAAGCGAGTCTGGGGTAATACCAAGCTCGGCGATCTGTGCCGAGAGCACCCCTTCTGAGTAGGCACCTATGAGCGCTCCAAGGTACTCGGCCGCTGCCTGGGAGAAGATGTCGGTGTTGTCATAGAGCAGGGTGACTCCCGCACTGCCCGCGTTTGCATCCGGGCCACCCGTGCCGTCCGCGCCGTCCGGGCCAACGGGGTCATCCGAACCAGCCGCGCCAACGGGGTCGTCCACACCGCCCAGCTGACGAGAAATCACGACCGCGGATACATCGCCAGCTTGGAGAGCCTGGCTCCCTGTGCTCCCATCCGGCACCGAAATTACGGTAAGAAAGTCTTGTTGGGAGAAATAGTTGTGAAGATCAAAAGGGTCGTGGGCCACAACGCCAACCCGGATTCCAGACTCAAAGGCGGACTCGGCACGAGTAATGTTCACCGACAGAACCAATACCAGCGCGGGAAAGAGAACAAGGGGTACGCCAATAGAGATGAGAACCGTGCGGTAGTCGCGCAGCAGCTCGGTAAGTTCCTTGCGAAACACCATACGCGCTATGTGTAAGGTTTTCCTCACCGCACACTCTCCAGTGTCTGGGTGTAGAGACCACGCAGATTGTAGCCCCCGCTGGCGTCACGCTGGGCTATATGGCACAGATGCCCCGCATGCAGAATGAGCACCCGGTCGCACAGGGTTTCCAGCTCCTCTATGTTGTGACTTGAGAGGAGTATGAGCTTGCCCTCGCTCTTTTGTCGATGTACGAACTGCTGTACGATCATGGCGCTGCCAATGTCCAACCCGGTGGTGGGCTCGTCCAGGAGCAAGATTTCGGGTCGATGTACAAGCGCGCGGGCGAGAGCTGCACGCTGTTTCATGCCCGAGGAATACTCACTTACCCGGCGTTCGGCAAAACTCTGCATTTCCAGGAGCTCAATAAGTTCCTCTGTACAGCGGCGAGCGTCGGGCCCCGACAGCCCATTGAGATAGGCAAAGTAGCGAATATTCTCACGGCCGCTGAGTCTGTCGTAGAGTCCAACCGCGCCCCCAAATAATGCCCCAACCGAGCGCCGTGTGCGAGCCGGTTCGCGTTGCGTGTCGTACCCGTTCACCAGAAGCTGCCCGGAGCTTAGCCTAATCAACCCGGCAATCATTCGTAAGGTAGTGGTCTTGCCAGCGCCGTTCTCACCAAGCATACCAATGACCTCACCGGGGGCAGCGGAGAATTCAAGTTCTGCGACCGCGGGTGGCGAGGAGTGGGAGAAACATTTTGTTACTCTGCGGAGTTCAATTGCGGGTGTGGCGCTCACTTCCTGCGTAGCCTACCGCCTGTGGGAGCCTTGGTCAACGTGTAGACCTTGGCTTTTGTGGGCAGCCGGGGTGCTTGAGTCCTCACATTCTCCTCATAAATGACTTACAAAAGGTAACGATTATCAGTATTCTGTTGCGTGATTACCATAGTGAATGTACCTTAGCTCAGGAGGAAGTGATGCAGAAGAGGCGCGTAGTAATTACCGGAATGGGCACCGTAAACCCCATGGGGAACTCGGTTGCCGAGTCATGGCGACGAGTTGTAGCGGGCGAGTCCGGCATAGGCACCATCACGCGCTTTGACGCTTCGGGACTTCCCACTCAGATTGCTGGTGAAGTGCGTAATTTTTCATATGCGGACTACTTTACCGAGGATATGGGCAAAAAGGCCAAGCGTATGGACACCTTCTGTCACTACGGTGCCGCTGCCCTGCGTGAGGCATGGGATCAAGCGAAACTGGATAAGGTGGCGGATAAGCGCCGCATAGGGATCTCGGTTGGTAGTGGTGTGGGAGGCCTGACGGTTCAGCACGAGAACTCAGTTACGCTGGTTACTAAGGGCCCGCGGCGTGTGAGTCCTTTTTTTGTGCCAATGTCTATCGGCAACATTGCCTCCGGTGTGTTGAGCATGATGTACGGAATTAAAGGCCCCAACATAAGCCTTCAGACCGCCTGTGCAACCGCCAATCACTCTATGGCCATGGCACAGCTTATTATTCAGAACGGCATGGCCGACGTCATGGTAGCTGGTGGCGCAGAAGGCACGGTCAACGAGATCTCCATTGCTGGCTTTGGCAACATGCAGGCGCTCTCTACCCGCAACGACACTCCCGAAACCGCCTCACGCCCCTACGATGTTGACCGTGACGGCTTTGTGCTCAGTGAAGGCTCCGGCATTCTCATTTTAGAAGAGTATGAACACGCAGTGGCCCGTGGGGCCGATATTTTGGCTGAGGTGCTTTCCTGCGGTATGTCTGGTGACGCCTACGATTTTGTAGCCCCCGACCCCGAGGGTGGTGGTGCCGCCTACTCCATGCAAATGGCGCTCGAGCAGGCTGGCATACAGGCTGCAGATCTGGACTACATCAACACCCATGGTACCTCAACCCCGGTGGGCGACATCGCCGAGATCAAGGGCATTTACTCGCTCATAGAAAAATGCGCGGACACGGTGCTGATTGGCTCTACCAAGTGCTATCACGGGCACCTCTTGGGAGCTACCGCCGGTCTTGAGGCTATTCTCACTGTTATGGCGCTGCGCAACGGCCTGGTGCCTGGCAACAAGAACATGGTCAACCGCGACCCGGCGCTCCCGCCGGTGCAGCTACCGGTTGAGCCGGTAAAGCGTGATCTCAAGATTGCACTCTCCAACTCCTTTGGCTTTGGTGGACACAACTCCAGCTTGTTGCTTGCTAAGGTGTAGGTCGATGAGCGCGGGGCCAGCGGTTCCGGAGATCAAAACACATAGCCGACCGAGAAGCCTAGCTGAATCTCTGAGTCATCGGATGCAGATGTATCGGGTGGGACGTTGCTGATGAAGAGGAAGTGAACCGAGAGCCGTCTGTATGCAACGCCAATCTTGCCCATTAGTTCTCCGGGTAGAGGCAGAAGAGTGGTCATAAGCAGGAGTTCCGCGTCACCTGGGCGCCATGAAATGCTTGGCAGTGGGTAGGCAAGATCCGGTACAACGACTACGTCCAAGCCCAGATACAATGAGTCGCCGAGACGTCGCTGAGCACTGACCCACCCTACCGGTGCCTGGTCATTCTCACCGCTCAGAGCCGCAAACCACCCAACCGAAATAGGGAAGATCCAGCGTGGGCGCAGCGCCAAGCGCCACTCTTCTATACCTGCTTCCCAGTCCTGCTCCAGTGTGGCAAAGCGGCTGCGGTAAGCGGCCAGCCCTGGGCTGTACGACGTATCCTCAAGCAAGGCCGCGGCGTTTGCAAAGAGCTCCCGCACCCGTTCCTCACTCCGTGGGGCCTCTATCTGCTCGGTCAACTCGCGCTCGAAGAACTCAAGCGCCTGCGACTCACGGGGCACCAGCTCCGGCACCGCAAACTCAAGCGCGGTAGTCTGGGCGGTCACAATCTGCAGATCCTGACGCAGAACGGTATACTCACCAAACATCCGCTCCTGCCGGATCTCAAGCTCGCGGCTACCAATGAGAATGCGTTCAACACGCTCAAGATCTGCTCCCAGTAGCGCGCCATCAAGCAGTACCTGGTAGCTGCCTGGCTCACCGGTGTTGCGCAGCACAAGATCCCCAAAGCCCACCGGTACGCCGCTAAACTCCTGCACCACATCGGCCACCAGGATATCGGTAGACTCAAAGACCGCAAGCAGGCTCTCCGGCTCCTCGGTACGGGTCAGCACTATCTCCTCTGCCAGCGTATCAAACACACTCATTTCCAGGCTGAGACGCCCGTCCTGTTCATGAATGCGGCCAAGCACGATATTGGCCAGGTTTTGTTCTAAGCCAAGGTCACGCAGCCCCTCAGGATCAACCGGCGTAGCTGCCGGAAGCGCCACCACCTTATACTCACCAATGAGCCGCAGTGTGAGCTCGGTAGTGTTGTAGATAACCTCGGCAACGATATCGTACTGAGGAAGGTCACTCAGATTCTGGGGAGGAATGACACCAACACGCGGGAGCTCAGCCTCCTGAGCCGCAAGTGGCCTAAGCAGTACGCAGAGAAAAAGGAAGCAGGTAACACCCCAACGCGGCCGCTGCAGCTGCAACGGGAGGGCGTACAGAAGTCGGTTCAGCTTCATGGTGCCGCCTCCCAGATCAGGCCAATGCTGAGATCAGCCACCTGTACCGAGGCGTTCTGATGCGCCACAACCTCAACCGGCTCATCACGCCATGAAGCGCCTATATCAAGCAGGAACGACGCCAGTCGCACCGAGACACCGGCCGAAGCGCCAAAGACCGTGAGCCTTTTGGTACGCCTGTTTCGCTCCTCAATATCGCCAACGATGTCTTGATGCACCATGTCGGTAGGGTGGAACCCGGCGCGCACCGCCACGCGCTCGGTGAAGGCATACTCAATTCCAAAGCTCCGGCGAATCACATAGAGCTGGTCAAACTTGTCCAGCGTTGGCCCAAAGGTCTCGGTAGTATAATCAGTACTGTGGCGGTCAGCATCATAGCGCTCAACCGCACCAGAGAATGCCAGCAGGAGCCGCCCGTCAAACAGGCCCAGTCGAAAAAAGCCCTCCGTGCGCCACGGCTGTGCGGTTTCAACAAAAAAGCCGGGGTACTCATTTCCAGAACCGGTATCCAAGGGCATGACGTAGTTCGGGCGGTTGAAGAAGAGATCTCTGGTGACCCGCACTCCTGCCCAGACGTCACGTTCAGGCAAGGCCCAGACTATCCCCAGAGACCAAATGCCGTCGTAGATCCAGTCGTCACCGGGTTCGGTACGGTTGACAAAGTCCCGGTCATCAACAAGTCCATAGGTGTTTGCACTTACTCCCAGCATGCCGCTGAGCGCAAAGACCCGCGACAGGCGAACTCCAAGGCTCACGGAGGCCACACCAGTATGGGGGTCAAAGAAGACTTCTTCGTCTTCCTGATCACCAACTGAGTCGCCCATGTTGTCGGAAAAAATGCTGAAACTGCCGTCAAGGCCAACGCCAATCCGGTCATGGAGGCGCCACATACTGCCCAGGTGTAGCCCAAAGGGGTTTCGGAAGTAGCTGTCACCAAGGGGCCCCAGATCCGGTGACTCGGTAGTGTCGGTGCCATAGGCGTGGAGATACCCGGCGCTCCTTGGCAGGAAGGCCAGCATGCCAGCGTGATAGGGTGGTGCAAAGCGGTAGCGGTCAACGCTGTGCCGGTGCAGGATGGCCCGCCGCGACCAGGCGTGCGGAGTTTCGGGGGTGTTGGGAAAGCTGTCAGCATAAACCTTGGCACCACAAAGCAGAAGCAGGGCAATGATAAGCACCGTCGGGCGAGAGATTCGTCCGATCACTTTCACTCCTTCACGTTCCACAGCACGCCGCATTTGTATCTGCATCTGCATCTGATCGGGTGGCCCCACGGAACACTTTTGTAGATGATTCCGTAAAATAGTAGGCGCAGTTGACGAATTTCGCAAGTGCAAGATCTGACGAAGTTAGACAAAATCTCCACGGCCTCATCACTTCTTGGTATATTAGTTGACTTAGTCTACCTAACGGGTCATACTGGGGCTATGGAAGTGGTCAACGTTCACGATGCCAAGACCCGGTTTTCTCAGCTGCTTGCCCGCGCTCATGCGGGAGAGGAAATTATTCTGGCAAAGGGTGGGGTGCCCTGGGCTCGGCTGGTGCCCTTAGAGGAAGCACAGGAACGGCGCCCGGGTCGATACCGGTCGGAAGAAGTGCCTGAGAGCTTCTTTGAAGAACTCCCCCATGACGAGCTGTCTGCATGGGAGAAATAGCTTACTTACTTGACACCCACACCCTGCTGTGGTGGTGGTCGGCACCCGAGCAGCTCTCTCCACGGGTTGTGAGCCTCATCTGCCAACCAGACCACGTGGTCTACGTGAGTGCCGGCTCCGCGTGGGAGATTGCAACCAAACACCGCATTGGCAAGTTGCCATCAGGGGCCACAATTCTGCGCGACTGGGACGACAGAATGCGTGAAGACCATTTCCAGCCGCTCCCAATCAGCGCTGCCCAGGCTCGCAAGGCAGGCGGCATTATCCATGAACACCGCGACCCTTTTGACCGTATCCTTGCAGCACAGAGCCTGCTTGAAGATCTTCCCATCCTCAGCAACGACACGCACCTCAGCTCCTTAGGCGCGGCGCGGATCTGGGATTAGAGCGGGAGTGCGGGTTGCCAGCGGTTCCCGCGCTACTTGCTGTAGATCACCCGCAGGTTCCGGAAGGCCGCCGGGTGTAGTTCTACCCCCAGGCCAAGGCGGCCAAAGCTCAGATCCGGGCCGGTGGCTGTGCCAAGCACCCTGCCGTCAAGCGCCACCTCGTAGCTGTCTGCACCTGTCATGCGCAGCTGCACCTGGTACCAGCGCTCGGGATCAAGGCGTGCGCTGCCGTCGGATGTGCGCCTGACTAACAGTTCTTCCGGCACGGTAAAGCTGCTGTCAAAGCCGTTAATGGCAACCAAGACTGTGCGGCCCTTGAGGCGCAGTGCGTTGTGTGAGTCGCGCGCGCGGTAGTTCCAGTAGAGCAGGGCCGCATCTCGCCCCGGACGCACCTCAATTGAGAGCTCCTCAATGCCTTCAAGATACGGATCGGTCAGGATCATGCCGCCACTCTCTGCCCTGGGGCTCAGTTGCAGGCCTGGCGCACCGTTCTGTCCCGGTGTGTGGCTGCCGACCGAGGGGTCGGCAGCCGAGGGGCCAGCCGGCATGGTGAGGACATTGTCAAAGGCAATCATGTAGTCCGGCATCTGAGTCAGGGGCTCACTGTAGACTGCGTGGTGTGGGCCGATGGGGGCGTCGGCCCATACCGCGCTGGCAGAGCCTCCAACCACGCCAGCCGGGTCTTTTACCTGCACACGGTCACGAAAACTCAGGTTGGTGTCTGCAATGGTGTTGACCGCGGCCACCGAGAGATCGTCCAGTGACTGAAAGATATCAAGCCCCACCGCGGCCTGGCTGCTGATCCGGCGGGTAACCTCGCGGGCCCTGGTGTCTACCACCTCAAGATTGAGCAAGAGTAGATCTGCCTCACGCCTGTAGACCGGCCGAATGAAGAACGCCAGATCCTGTTCGGCAGCA
>REEM01000203.1 GCA_007695055.1 Spirochaetaceae bacterium
GGGCGGCGCGGCGGTTGACTGTATTGCGTGGGCTTGGGATAATTCGATAACACTTATATCGAAAGGAACACGCAGTACCATGGTAGATACCGCGCAACAATACTCTCCCGTTACCGCAAAGATTGTAGAGGAACTTGAGCAGATCGTCGGCCGCAGCTACGTCATATACCAGGACGAGGAGCGGATGGAGGAGTACTCCCACGACGAGACGCCCGGCAAGCAGTATGCCCACATGCCAGATGTGGTGGTGCGTCCGCGCACCGCCCACGAAATCGCCTCCATTATGAAGTTAGCCAACCGCGAGATGATACCGGTTACGCCACGGGGTGCGGGCTCAGGGCTTTCGGGCGGCGCAGTTCCAGCATACGGTGGCATTCTCCTGTCTATAGATCGCATGAACAGCATCCTGGAAATTGACAAAGAGAACCTCATGGTGGTGGTAGAGCCGGGGGTAATATCAACCGAGATTAACGAGGCCCTGGAGCCGCACGGGCTCCTTTTTGCCGGATACCCCATGAGCCAGGAGACCTGTTACATAGGCGGCAACGTTGCCGAGAACGCAGGTGGCGGTAAGGCGGTGAAGTACGGCGTCACCGGGCGCTACGTCTTAGGCCTTGAGGTCATAACCCCCACCGGTGAGATTGTAGAAATGGGCGGCAAGCTGGTGAAGGACGTTACCGGATACAACATGCCGCAACTCATGGTCGGCTCCGAGGGCACCCTTGGAATCTTCAGCAAGATCATTCTGCGGCTCATGCCGCTGCCCAAGGCGCAGGTAGACCTGCTGTGCCTCTTCCCCGACACCGAAACAGCCTTGTCAGTGGTTCCCAAGGTCATGACTGCTGGCATTATTCCCACCGGTATTGAGTTCATGGACCGGGCCTCAATTCAGGACTCCGCCGAGAACCTCAACGAAAGCCTGCCCTACGACACGGCCGGGGCCCTGCTGCTCATAACCGTAGACGGCACCGACGCCGAGCTGGTAGACAAAGAGTACGAGATGGTCGGCGACATCTGTACCGCGAACGGCGCGTTGGAGGTTTACGTGGCCGACAACTCCACCAACTCGCGGCGCATCTGGGGCGTGCGCAAAAACATAGGTGAGACCTACAACCTTTGGTCACGCCCACAGTCCAATGAGGACTTGGTGGTGCCGCCCGCGGCTATGGGGCAGCTGGTAACACGGCTCAACGAGTTGGCGGCCGAGCATGGGGTGTTGGTCTCAAGTTACGGGCACGCCGGTGATGGCAACCTGCACACCCGCATTAGGTGTCCTTTAGACTGGGACGATGCCCGCTGGGAGGCAGTGCTTCCGGGAATTCTGGACAACGTGTATGCCCTGGTGGCCGAGCTTGGCGGACGAATATCGGGAGAGCACGGCATTGGACACAAACGCAAGAAGTACATGAACCGCGTGGTCTCGGAGGAGTACATCAACATTCTCCGCAGCATTAAACGCGCCATGGATCCCAACAACATTCTGAACCCGGGTAAGATTTTTGACCTCTGAGCGTAATGCGCGGTGGGCGACAAGCTGATTGATTTCGTACTCGATATCGGAGGCATGCTCAACTTTGTTGAGCTCAAACGGGTGCTTGCTCCCGGTTCCAGCTGAGGCAGTGCTCACTCAGCTGCGAAAGGTAATTCTACAGCTAGCCCGCGACCACTTCGTCACGTACGCAGTCAATGACGGTTCCGCCGGTAATGGCTTTGAGCTGCTCAAAGGTGAGGGTAAAGTTGTCGTTTGAGGTTCCAGCAGCGGCGTGGATTTCTGGCCAGCGGCCCAAGCTTTCATCTAGCAGAATGGTAATGCCCTCGGTGCGGTGCCCGACCGGAGAAACGCCGCCTGGCAGGTATCCAAAGATCTCAAGACACTGCTCTGCGCTCGCAATCTTCACCTTTTTGCGACCCACACCAAAATATCGCGCCAGCTTGGCATCCGAGAGACGCTGATCCCCACTGGCCACCACGAGCACCGGCCGCCCGTCCACCATGAGACACATACTCTTGGCAATGCGGCCGACCTCACACCCAATGGCACGAGCGGCGTCCTCACTGGTGAAGGTGGTCTCGGTGAAATGGCGGACGCTCAGGCCCAGGCCAAAGCCGTCAAGAATCTTCTGCACATGATCGGGAGTAAAGGCTTCCATGTCCGGTATGGTAGCGAGTCCCGGGGGCGAATGTCCAGCCGGAGCCGCTCCAAAGGCGAGCTACTCGGGCCATAGACCTACAGGTGTATTCCTACGTTGTGGAAGTACTGCTCCACTTCCGGGCGAAAGCTTTCCAGCTCCTGCCGCAACAGCTTTAAGAGACTCTCAACCTGAGGCCAGGACGGGCCGTGAGCGGCCTGAATAATGTCCTGGCAGCACCTGTGCAGCCGAGCTGCACCAATGTAGGCAAGGGTGCCTTTCATTTTGTGCGCCACGCGGCGACATCCGTCAGCATTCGCCTGGCTCAGGTGCAGAGTCAGGGCTTCAATCTCTAGTGGCAAGTTGTTGAGCGCGTCACGCATGATATCGGCCGCAACCTGCACACTGTTGTCATAGCGCTCCATGAACTCATGGGCATCAAATACCATGGACGCAGAGAGGGGAGCGAGGCCGGTGGCAGGACTGGGATCGCTCGAGAGAGCTGGCCTATGCACCGGGGCCTCTACCCCCAGGTGGCGAGAGATCATCTCCAGCAGCTGGCCCTTTCGGAGCGGCTTGGAGAGGTAGTCGTTCATGCCCGCCGACAGGCACTCTTCTCTGTCTTTTGCCATAGCGTTGGCAGTGAGCGCAATAATGGGGATTGGCCTGTGCCTGTCAGCGCTTTCACGGTGTTCGTTGCGTGCCGCCTCAAGGCGTGAAGCCTCGATCTGTCGAATGCGGCGGCATGCCTCAAGACCGTCAATCACCGGCATCTGCACATCCATAAGGATCATGTCAAACTCGCCCTCGGCAAACATGTTCACCGCCACCTCACCGTCGGCGGCCACACCCACCGTGTCAACTACACCCTCAAGCATGAGCTGCACCGACCTTCTGTTAATATCATTGTCCTCGGCAAGTAATACTCGCACCGGCTGTGACTCTGTCCGGGGTGGCCTTTCCAGCTGCTTGAGCGACGGCTTCGCGGTGGGCCTAATAAAGGCCTGCCGAAAGGAGGTATCCACACAGCCTTTCACGCAGTTCTCAATGTGTTTGAGCAGGTCCGCGCGAAATATGGGTTTAGGTAGAAAGCACCAAAAGCCGCTATCAACGAGTCGCTCTGTCGTGTCGTGGGTCCAGCTCGAACTCACCGCAATAAGCGGCAGTTCTTTCCAGTAATCATCCTCCCGAATGAGTGAGGCAAGTCCCGCACCGTCCATCACCGGCATCTGATAGTCAATGAGGGCAAAGTCAAAGCGGTCTTGGCTTCCGCGGCGCTCAGACAGTACCGCAAGCGCCTCGGAACCGCTGGAAACCGCAACGGCATCTATTCTCCAACTCCGCAAGTACTCGGAAAGAATGGTGCGGTTAATCCTGTTGTCGTCCACCACCAACGCACACGCCCCGCCAATACTCGCGGGCGCCTCAAAAGTGGCTCCAGAGCTGACAGGCAGGTCAAGCTCAAAGAAGAAGCTCGAGCCCACGCCCACGGTACTCTCAACCTGGATCTCACCGCCCATCATTGCAACAAGGCGTCTGCTAATGGACAGTCCGAGTCCTGTGCCACCAAACCTGCGGGTTGATGAGTAGTCGGCCTGAGTGAAGTGTTGGAAAATGTCCTCGAGCTTGTCGGTGGGAATGCCAATTCCGGTGTCAGATATAGAAAAGCGCAGGCGCGTCCGCCCGGGACTCTCGGAGACCTGGCGTACTTCCAACAGGATATGGCCGTGCTCGGTGAACTTGACGGCATTCCCGGCCAGGTTAAACAAGACCTGCCGTAGCCGTAGATTGTCCGCTACCACAGTCCGAGGCGCATATACATCATAGCTGGTAAGGAACTCAACCTCTTTCTCGCGGGCACGACTGGAGAGGATTGACATGACCAGGTTCATCTCCTTTTCCAGGTCGCAGGTAACGAACGAGAGCTCCATCTTTCCGGCCTCAATCCGGGAGAAGTCAAGCACATCATTGATTACGGTAAGGAGAGTTTCGGCGGAGGCCGTAGCCATCTCAATGTACTCACGCTGCGCCAAGTTGAGGGGCGTTTCATCCAGCAGGCTCAGCATGCTCACAACACCGTTGAGCGGAGTGCGTATCTCGTGGCTCATGTTTGCCAGAAACTCTCCCTTGGCACGCGACGCCTCCTCGGCCGCGGCCTTGGCGCGCAGTAGCTCATCCTCCGCTTTTTTGCGCTCAGTAATGTCGGAGTAAATGGCGTAGCCGCCCGTTACCTCACCGTCAACCACGACCGGCCCGCCCTTGAGCAGCACCTGTATTGGATGCCCTGATTTGGCGTAACGGACAACCTCTAGTTCCACCGTTTCACGGGCAAGAATTTTCTGGTTGCCATAGACGCCTTCGCGCCGGAGTGGATCTACCACGCTGTTGACATGTCGCCCCACCACTTCCGACAAGCCGTAGCCAAACATCTCGCTGAAACGCGAGTTAATGCGCACTATCTTGCTGTTTGTGTCAAAAAACACCATGGCGTCATTCGTATGGGTGAAAATGGACTCAAAATGGGATTTGTGGAAGGGGAGGCTGTAGTCTTCCGTGTTCTCTTCACCGAAATCGTTCATTTCCTTGGTCTCCGCACAACAAATTTTACCATGCTTTGCAGTTTCACGTCATAATTCTATACTAAGGCTCTATGGTGCACAAATGGACGTCTTAATTGTCGAGGACGACACTACCAGCAGCAAAACACTCTCACATTATGTCCGCACTTTGGGCTATATTCCACTAGTCGCCGCCGACGGTGCGTCCGCGCTTGAGACCTGGCACAAACAGCGCCCACACATTGTCCTCACCGACTGGATCATGCCGCAGATGGATGGGATTGAACTCACCCGTGCAATTCGGGCGACCGAGACCGACGACTACACCTACATTATTATGGTAACTTCGCGAGATGATTCAGGTGACCTGGTCCAAGGCTTTGAGTCCGGCGTTGACGACTACCTGACAAAGCCGGTGAACAAGGCTGAGCTCAGCGTCCGGCTCAAGTCAGCGGAGCGCATTCTGGGAATCCAGAGCAAGGACATGGTGATATTTTCACTGGCAAAGCTCGCCGAGACCCGCGACCCAGAAACCGGACTCCATCTTGAACGGATACAGATATACTGCAAACTCATTGCCGAGCACCTCATGAGTAGAGGAACCTACCCGGAGACGGTGACGAGACGCTTCATTGAAGATATTTTTACAACCAGTCCACTGCACGATATCGGCAAGGTTGGCATTCCAGATCGGGTGCTTCTCAAGCCCGAGGAACTCAACGACGCTGAGTTTGAGATTATGAAAGAACACGCTATGATTGGCTACAATACCCTGTATCAGACCATTCAGAAGTCTCCACGCTCAAACTATCTCAAAATGGCAGCCGAGATCGCACGTAGTCATCATGAGTGCTGGGACGGTTCGGGCTATCCTGACGGTCTGCAGGGCGAGGACATACCGCTCTCGGCACGGATTCTCGCAGTAGCAGATGTCTACGACGCGCTGGTCTCCAAACGCGTGTACAAAGAGGCCTACGCCCATGATACCGCCGCACGGGTCATTTCTGAAGGCCGCGGGACTCACTTTGACCCGGCACTCGTCGACGTCTTCCTGGATTGCGAGCAGGCGTTCAGCAGGGTGCTTAATCGCCTCAGAGGAACCTAATGAAGCGTATCTTTGACCTACAGCGGCTCTTCTCAGAACGAGCTCCTAAGTTGACCCGAAAGTTTCCGCCGGGGAGCTTTCCCCTGCTCCGTGCGATTCTGCATGAACGTCGCATTAATCGTGCCATTTCACAGCTGTCCGGTCGCGACGCCGCCGAGTTTAGCGAGGGCGTGCTACGCAGACTTGGCATACGCATGGAGATAGAGGGCCTTGAGTACCTCCAGCAATCCCCACGCTTAGTAGTGGCCGCGAATCACCCAACCGGGGGTGTGGAGGGCTTTGCTCTCATAGCCACCCTGTTGAAAGCCACCGGCTCGCTCAAGCTACCGGCAAATGAAGTGCTGGCCGAGGTGCCCGCCCTGAGGCCGCATGTTGTAGGCCTGGACCGGTACCGTGGGAATGCAGGCGTAGGCGAGTCATTCGCCGCAGCTTTTGAGGGGGATGAGACCGTGCTGGTTTTTCCATCCGGCAGAACAGCTCGCATGCGTGGGAACCGACTACACGAGTATCCGTGGCTCAAGAGCTTTGTTACCCATGCACGGCGCAGCAAGCGCCAGATCTGTCCAGTCTGGGTCAGCGGCCGCAACACCCGCAGATTCTACGCTCTACACAAAGTCAGGCGCCTGCTCGGCGTGAAACTGAACATAGAAATGTTCCTGCTTCCTGACGAGTTGTTTCACCGCCGTGGCGAGTGTTTACGGATCCACGTGGGCCCGCCGCGGAACCCAACATCGCACAACTTGCAAACAGATGCCGAGTACGCCGAAACCCTAAGACAAGAGGTTGAGGCTTTGGCGGGCACGGACAGTTCACATGCGACACCCACAAAAATAGGAATCTCGCGACCATGAGTTCATCTATAACCCCAGTTGCCGAGCCCTCTGCGCCCGACGCCATGCGCGAGGAACTCAACGACACGACACTGATCACACGCTTTAAGGACTTGGAGATACATCTCTTTGAGGGGCCGCAGGCGCCCGAGACGCTCAACGAGATTGGACGCATTCGCGAGGTGGAGTACCGCCGCATGGGCGCGGGGCGGAACCTTGCTCGTGACCTGGATCGCCTGGATTCTGAGGAGCCCATGTACCGGCAGATTGTTTCCTTTGACCGCGAGCAAGGTGAGCTGGTGGCGATGTACCGGGCGCAGCATGGCGGCTACGCTCTCCGAACCGGTGGCGTTGGGGTACTACGTACATCAAGCCTGTTTGAGTTCAGCCCGGAGTTTCGCGAACAGGAGCTCCCATACCTTATTGAACTGGGCCGGTCGGTAGTAAACAGCAACTCCCGCCGGGCGATACAGGGGCTGTTCTCGGTATGGAGCGGGCTTGCCGCCCTCCACCGTGAACTCCCTGAACTACTCGGCTTCTTTGGCAATGTCTCGGTGTATGACGATATCTCCGATGAACAGCTCGACACGCTTTTGGGCTACCTGTACACACATCACGGCGACTCGGCCGCCCGGGTGACAGCCAAGCCGGACCTAGGTCGGCCGCTCGAGAACATCCCCGAGAACATTCCGGCGAGCTTTGACGCCCTTGTCGAGCGCGCTTCGCATGAGGGCTGGGCAGTTCCACCAATTCTCATTTCCTACCTCAAGGCTGGCCCCGGATTCACCGCCTTTGATACCGCTCTGGATGCCGACTTCGGGGGTGTGCGTGAGATTGCGGTTTTGATGCCGCTCAACAACATCGCCCCCAAAACCTACACGCGCTTCATTGAACCCTATGTCTCACTCAATCCGGACGCCTTCAAGTGGTAGGCAACCCGGAGGCCTCTAGATGGTGGAAATGAGTCCAAGCTTTGGCATTGGTGTAGCCTTGGTTGTGGGGTTTATTGGCACCTCAGTCATACATCTCTCCAAAGGAGTAATGAAGCTCGGAATTGTGCGCATGCAAGAAGACAGAGGGCGCAGCATTTACATTGCTGGCATTCTCATGAACTTCACCAACCCCCTTTGGGTCATAGTTGCAAACCGTTTTGCACCAACAGTGTACTACACATCGATGTACGGACTGGGGCTCGTTTCTCTTCTGGTGTTCTCGCGACTCATCCTTGGCGAGCACCTGGACCGGCGGCGCATTAGCGGAGCGCTGATCGTGGTCGTGGGAACGCTGCTTATTGGGGCGGCGCGCATAACGTCTCCGGCGTCGCCTCTGTTTCTGGCCAACCGCACCACAGTACTGGTCATTGCCGGGGCCTGGGCCCTGGCCGCACCAGCCGTGGCGCGTCTCATGAGGGGTGCGCCCATCCCTGCCCAGGAGCTTATGTTCGGGTTGCTCGGCGGCGGGCTCGCCGCCTTGGAGGCCATCCTCAAGGGGGTGTCGCAGTCGGTAGACGGGGCCGCCTCGTTCCTGCCCGGCGCTGGCCCCGACTGGTGGATCTTTGCAGCAAGCTTCCTGGGCGCCGCCGGAGCCTTTGGCATGATTCAGTGGTCATACCTGCGCCACTGCCGCGTAGCAATTATGGCAGCTAGTTACGACGTCTCCTACGTCGCGCTACCG
>REEM01000205.1 GCA_007695055.1 Spirochaetaceae bacterium
GTGATGAGGTTGCACCGGTTCCGGTTGAGGTTGTTGCCCGCGATGTCCCTCACGATGTTGCCCTGCTGAAACTGGTTCCCGAGCTCGACATAAATATGCCGGACGAGGTGCTCGGCTCGGCCGAGAGTGATCCGCGTGGAACGCCACTCCTGTCCCTGGGGGTGCCGTTTGGTTACTATCGTATTCACACCGTAATTGCCGCACAGTCCATTCTTGCCGGGCGCATAACCTCGCGTTCGGGCACACGCCTTATCATTCTTGACCGACGGGTTCAGTTTGGCGATATCGGGGGGCCGCTTGTGAGCAGCACCGGGGCTAAGGTGATTGGCGTGGTCGGTGGGGTGTTTGATCCGGTTGAGCTGGAAGGCCTGGCCCCTTCAGAAGGAGTCTCTTTGCAGTCAAATCTCTCCTTCGCTATGGACATCGAGTACGGTGCGGCGCTGCTCAGACAGGCCCTTGGCGGGTAGATGATGGGTAGCCGCGGTTCAGCCACCTACTTCAGCAGCCCCATCTCCCACGCAACTGAGCTCTTTCTTCATGCCGCCGAAGCTTCGCCGCGAAACATCTTGCCCGTGTAACTAAAAATGTGTTACTCTTCGTATAAGGAAACTGCGTGAGATGACAAACGGAACGCTGAATGCCCGGATCCAGGAGCAATGAGTGGCGCGTGTTTTTCCGTCGCAAGGTGGAAAAGCAGGTAGCAAGGATGCCGCGGCCTGAACAGGTAAAGTTCGCGAACCTGGTCGAGGATCTCGAACGGAAAGGACCTCTGCGGACCGAGTGGAAGAACTTCAGCAAGCTGTCAGAGGAAGAATACCATTGTCACCTATCCTATTCCTGGGTGGCGTGCTGGCGAACGGAAGATCGAATCATGGAGATAGAGGTGTACTATGCAGGTAGTCGTGAAAAGGCCCCGTATTAGACTGGATGGCGAAATTACCAATAAGCTCATCGCATATCTGGCAAAGGAATTCGGCGAAATCGAAGTTATCACCGACGCGGACGAGGAGCTGGTGGAAGTGACCGAAAGCGACTGGTATCGCTCGCTTCGAGGCTCTATCAGTCCCGGTGAAAACATGAAGCTCTACCGCGAGCTGCACGGACTGACGCAAGACGCGCTTGGCAGGAGGCTTGGCAATTTCACACGGCAGAACATCTCAAACATCGAGAATGGGCATCGGGCGATCAGCAAAAACATGGCCGTTGCGCTTGCCGAGTTGTTTGATGTCTCCGTTGAGAAGTTTCTCTGACATAACAACGGCCTGGAATCTGACGCGGCTGCATCCGATAGAGAGTGGTGCCGATTTTGTTGTTTGCCTGTGCCTGAGCGGTCTACTGGGGGCGAAAGGGGCGTTTCGACGCCCGAACAACAAAATCGGCACCAGTTCGAAAGGCCAACACGTCGACGTTGATCAAACTGATCTGTCTTCCCTTGCGAAACTCCCCAGGCCCGAATCGAACGGACGTTCTGCTGCCGCCGTTGCGGCTACCGGAGTCGACCGGGACACAGGTGGCCAAAAGCGTGTGACAAACCGGGAATCCTGCTATACACTTTTAGTCATGCGAAACCGTCAGAGCGTGGCGCTGGCGTGCTCCTTGATCTGTATAGTTTGTTCAGGGGTTCTCCTTCTCCTGTCCTTTGGACGATCAATTCACGAAGTTATGGCCGCCGAGACGGAAGCGTTGATCGTAGAGACTCATCTCACGGTGATTCTTCCTGACAACAGTGACTCATTCTTTCGTTCGGTTGCGAGTGGCGGACGCTCTGAGGCTGTGTTCCAGCAAGTTGCGCTTGAGTTCCTCTACTACAACTCGGATCGCGAAGTAGGCTTGCTGCTGCGTCAGGCGCGATGGATGCAGACCGACGGCGTGCTCATCTATCTGCCTGAGCAGAATAGCTTCAAACATGAGATCAACCAGCTTGAGTCCAGTGGTATTCCGGTTGTTACGTTGATCCATGATACCCCTCTGTCGGAGCGCCGTGCGCACCTTGGCTTCGATGATGAGGGCATAGCGCGTGAACTCGTTCGCATGATTGGAATTGGGGCGGAGCAAGATACACAGACCTGGGCGCTGCTCATAGGTGCCGATAGCGAAGGGCAACCAACATGGGGCGGCACGAGGATAGCTGCCGTGGTTCGCAGTATGCTGTCGAGCTACGGGGGAGTCGAGCTCTTGTCGGAGAGAGCAATTGTCCATGGGTATTTTTCAGGGGAACAGGCATCCGTACGGCTCCTGCGGGAACATCCGGACTTGGGGGGAATCATTGTTGCAGTGCCACAGACCTTGGGTGGTGTGGTTCAAGCGCTTATTGATCAGCATCGCCTCGGAAGCATCGGTGTGGTTGGCATCGATTTCGGCGCAGGGGTGGAGCAGGCTCTGACGCGCGGTCTGCTGGACGGTACGATCAGTAGGCACCCAGAGCAAATCGGCGTTCAGGGTGTACGTACCCTTATCCATGCAGTGCGCGGCGAGTACATCGCGGAGTATCACGACCTGGCCTATTCGGCGGTTGAACCAACACGAGGTACGTCTTGGCAGGAGTGAAGCCCATGACCCCTCGGGGCAGCAGTGATGGCTAGTCTCAGACGAAGAATACTGATCTATCTCGCAGCGTTAGCGATTCCCCTTGCGCTGGGAGTGCTTGTGCCCATCACACTCATTCAAGTCTTGCTGAATCGAAGTTTGCTGGTGTACGAGCGGAACCAGCAGTACCAGGTGGTTGACGAGCTTGTACACGGGCTTGAGGAGCGACTTCGAGAGTATCTCGAGGCTCGGTCTACCGACAGTCTGCGCGGTTATCTCGATAACTATCAGCAGCTCCAGGACTCGGTTGCGCTCTTCTCACCGAGCCCAAATGACAAACAGCTTGTAAATCAGGAGCGGTATCTTGAACGTTCTGTGCATTTCCTGATTCTGAGCCTTCAGGAAACGGCCGACCATGCGGTTCAGGCAAAAAGGGGACGCTCTCCGGAGCAGTATACTCAACTCTACTCCGAGGTGCGGGCGATATCCGGTTTGCTTCGCTCAGAACTTATTGAACTCTCGCAGAAAGAACTCACCCGGGTAATGCAGGTTCAAGAGAGTTTTTCGCATCAGTTTACATGGGTGCGGCTATTTAGTTTCTTGTTTCTCACGAGTCTGATATTCTTGACGGCAGTGCTTGCCGCGATGTTTGCCGGCAAGATAGCCGAACCGATAAGCCGTCTATCCGCCTCGGCGCTCCGTGTTGCTGACGGCGATTTCGCCGTTCCCGACATCCCGTTGCACGGAAGCACCGAGGTCCGGCACATGGCCGATGCCTTCAACCGGATGAAAGAGTCGATCCGGCGCTACATCAAGGAGATGCAGCGCACAGCCGGGATTGAGAAGGGGTTGATGGAAGAGAGAGTTGCAAATCTCAAGATGAAAAACCGGATTAAACAGGCTGAGATGATCGCGCTGCAAAATCAGATCCGACCGCATTTTCTCTTCAACGCCCTCAATACCGGGGTTCAGTTGTCAACCATCGAACAGGCCGAACGAACAAGTGAGTATCTTGATTCGCTGGCGAGCCTGTTTCGTGAGAGTCTACGGCCGTTGTCCGAAGTGTCGACACTTGAGCGTGAGTACGGAACGCTGTGTTCCTTTCTCTACATTATGCAGATACGATTCGGTACTCGCGTAGAGTTGCGCCATGAGTTTGCCTCCAACACGGTTGCTACTCCGCTGCCGCGGCTGGTTCTGCAGCCTTTGGTGGAGAACTCTATTCTTCACGGTTTTCAGAACGGTGAGGGGAACATTCTGCTGAGGTCTGGATACGATGGAACCCGGGTGCTCATCGAGCTTCACGACGACGGCGTTGGGATGAGTCCTGAGCTTGTTAAGCAGATTTCTTATGAAGCCTCCACATGGGACTCTGAACTGCCGGAACCCGATAGCAGAACTGTTGGGAGCGGCTCCGGAATAGCCCTGCGAAACGTTATGTATCGGATGCGCCTGTTTTGCGGAACCGATGACTGCTTCAAAATCGACAGTCAACCGGGAACAGGCGTGAGAGTACGTCTATTGGTTCCGGACTCGGGCGGTGTACAGGCGAGGGAACAAGAGTGAAACGGCGGATCTACGTAATTGATGATGAATTACCGGTTCTCGAAGGTGTTCGTTTCATCGTTGAGAGTTCGTTTCCTTCGGGTGAGATCTGTGGAACCTGTACCAGTGGAATACATGCGATTGAAGAGATTGACCATGACCCGCCGGATATCCTGCTGGTGGACATCCGCCTGCCGGGGATTTCCGGACTTGAGATACTCAACGACGTGCGCACGCGTCATCCCGGTGTTCTCTGTATCATTATTTCGGCATATGAACAGTTCACGATAGCGAAAGAGGCGCTGGACTTCGGCGTTTTTGCCTACATTGTCAAACCGGTTACAAAAACAAAATTGCTCAAGGTTCTGAGCGATGCATGCGATGAGTTGGACCGCAATGACCGGCGTCACGAGGCTGATCTGGCTGGGAAAGCTCTTCGACGGTCGGTAGAGACTCTGCTAGAACGACAACTGCTGCCGCGTTTGTTCTCAGGAGTGTGGCGACCACGGGCCGATGAGTGGGAGTTGTGGTTGATGGCTCTCCGCGCCGTGCGGCCTGACTTCCTCCCCGCGGTGGCCCTGGGGTTTATTCCCTGCGCCGACGCTTCAATGGCTCCCGGTCTTGCAGCCGCGCTGCGTTACAAACTTCCGTGTTGGACCGGGCTTACGGACTTGGGTGGTGTTGGTGTTCTGATAGCTGCGCCGCATGGTGACGTATCCCGTGAACTGCGCGACGCGGCCCGCAACGCTCTGAGGATGGCATACGACGGTACGGTGCGGGAACCGACGATCTGGTGCGCGCAACCGGTGCCATTGGAGCGGGTCTGGGAAACGCTTCCGCCGCTTGGCAGTATTGCGCCGACGGGCGATACAAATCGAGTTGATTCCCCATCCTCACCCGAATCACTGCTACGCGAAGCCTTGACCAGGCTTCCCGGGTTGCTCAAGTCCGGCAGTAGTACCGCGTTGGCAACGTGGCGGGAGACGAACACTCCTCTGCTTCTTCAGATGCTGGAGCGCAATCGCGAGTACGCGCTTGTGCTGTTGATGGAGCCGATCTTGGAAGCTTACCCACCTCCAAGGCTACCTCCGATTGCAATCCGCGAGCTCGGACGGCAGTCAACAGCGGAAGACACCCTCGATGTTCTATTGCGCCTGATAGGCGGTGCGAGGAACACGGCGGGCAGTTACGAGGGGGACTCGCGCTCACTTTGTGACGCCCTTGACTATCTTCGCAGCCATTTCTCGGAAGCCGTGTCACTTGATGATGTGGCAACCGCCGCGGGCGTTTCATCCGCTCATCTATCACGTCTTTTTCGGCAGGAGCTCCAGCTGCCGTTTTCCGACTACTTGAGCTCTCTACGCATGGAGGAAGCACAGCGACTGCTCTCCGAGTCATCCCTCAGCATCAAAGAGGTGGGCTACGCGGTTGGTTATCATGATGCGAACTACTTCAGTCGTGTCTTCAAGCGCTGGGTTGGTGTGCGGCCCCGGGAGTATTCGGCGTGCACCTCGTTTTCTGAAGAGGGAGATACGCCATGAGGAGCACACGCTCATCGATATCCGATACCTGCAAATCTGCGCTTGTTGCTGTGGCGATTGTTTTGCTGGCGGCATGCGGCCGATTCGACTCACAGGCAGAACGGAGTGGCGAGCGAATACGTGATGGGGTCAGAATCGGTTTTTCGATGGACTCTTTCGTAGTTGAGCGCTGGCAGCGTGACCGCGATGCCTTTCTGGACGAAGCACGCATGAACGGAGTTGAGGTCGTTCTGCGTACCGCCAATGAAAATCTTGAGACCCAGCGCGGGCAGTTGCGGGAGCTTGCACAGTCCGGTATCGACGTGCTCGTAGTGGTTCCCAATGATGCCGAAGGGCTGTCGGATATTGTAGAGGATATTCGGAATCGCGGGATTCCGGTTGTGGCCTATGATCGTCTGGTAAGGAATACACCCATCGACGGATATATCAGCTTTGATAACCAAGCTATCGGGTCAATGATGGCGGAAGCCGTAGTGAGCGAACTTGAATCGCACGATGATGACCACAGCGCCGTCCTGGTTATCAACGGGGCTCTGAGCGACTACAACAGCTTCATGATTAATCGGGGGATCGTGACCGCGCTCACACCACGAATCGATAGCGGTCGGGTGAGAGTGCTCGACAGTCTTTGGCTTCAGACCTGGCGCAACGAAGAGGCCCACGATGCCATCGAGAACGCGTTTGATCGCTTTGGGCATATCTCGGGGGTGATAGCCGCCAACGACCTCATTGCGGATGCTGTGGTACGTTCCGCTGCAGCCCGGGGCATCGCGGGGAAATTGCTCGTGAGTGGAATGGACGGGGACCTTGCTGCAGTTCAACGTATCGCGGAAGGCACCCAACTCATGACTATCTATAAACCGGTGGAAGATCTAGCGCGGCGGGCAGTGCATGCAGCGGTTGAGCTTGCCGGGACACGAACACTACATGCTGATCAACAGATCTTTAACGGAAGCGTTGAGGTACCGTTCATAAGGCTTGAGCCGGTTATGGTGACTCACGACACCATTCTCTCAACCGTCATTGCAGACGGCTTTCATTCCTATGATGATGTGTTCCGCAATGTTCCGGAGTCACAGCGCCCACCAAAATAGTTTTGATGCAGTGATTGTCCAGATGTAACGATCTTGTCTGCGTAATGACAGGATTCTCCAGTAGAAGGCAATAATCCTCTTGATGACAGCTCTCCGAGACGGGTTTAGCATTAGGCAAGACTTCGCGAAAAGGAGATTCGTATGAACAAGTGTTTTTTTGTGTTTGCTGGGATCATTGCGCTGACAATGGTATTTCTGGCCGGTTGCGGTGGTGATGATGGGGGGGGAGGCGAGGCGGCTGTATCCAGCGAGATCGTGATAGGGCTTTCCCTCCCTACACAACGTGAGGAACGGTGGGTACGGGACCGGGATACCATGATTGCCGAGGCCGAGCGTCAGGGCATTGATCTGCGCGTAGCGGTTGCAGACGCCGACATGGCGCAACAAGCCTCTCAGGTAGAGAACCTGCTGGCGCAAGGTGTGCAGGTACTCATTCTTGCTCCACATGACGCGCTCGCTGCGACCTCGCTTGTCGAAGAAGCAGCTGCAGACGGTGTGCCGGTAATCTCGTACGACCGACTGATCCTCAGTGATATGGTAGATGTATACCTATCCTTTGACAACGAGCGAGTTGGTGAGCTTCAGGGTGAGTTCATCACTAGCCTTGTGCCCAGCGGGAACTACATCGTAATGTCGGGCGCGCCAACCGATAACAACGCAGCCCTTTTCAAGCGGGGTGCAATGAAATACATCCAGCCGCTGGCCGATTCCGGAGACATCAATATTGTGACCGAACGAGCGGTAGATAACTGGCTTCCCGAGAACGCACTCAACATTGTTGAGAACGCACTCACAGCGAATAATAACCAAGTTGATGCAATTCTTGCACCAAACGACGGAACTGCCGGTGGTTCTATTCAGGCACTCTCAGCTCAAGGCCTTGCAGGAGAGGTTCCCATCACCGGCCAGGATGCCGAGCTTTCGGGCGTACGCCGCATCGTGGAAGGCACCCAGTCCATGACAATCTTCAAAGACACCCGTGAGCTGGGAACCGCCGCGATTCAGGCAGCAATCACCCTTGCTCAAGGCGGTTCGGTAGACACCAATAGCGTGGTTGAAGGAGTGCCCTCCTTACTACTGACTCCTCATATCATAACCGCGGACAACACTGATCTTTTGATCGACAGTGGTTATCTCTCACATTCACAAATCTATGGTGACTGACCCGCGTTTGTCAGGTTAAGGACCTTTTCCCAGGGCGCAATCGCGAGATGTCGCCCTGGGAAACTCTCCGCAGGTAGATCGTTTCATGGGTTCGCAATGTGTGAGGAGGAGTCATGAGTGAACACATTCTTGAGATGAGCAACATTGTTAAGGAGTTTCCCGGTGTCCGGGCTCTTGATGATGTGAGCTTTCAGGTGAAAACTGGTGAGATACACGCGCTGGTCGGCGAGAACGGCGCTGGAAAGTCCACCTTAATCAAGGTGCTCAGCGGGGTTCACC
>REEM01000126.1 GCA_007695055.1 Spirochaetaceae bacterium
AGCGCGGGGCCTAACAGTTTCACCTGAAGGCCTATGACTTCCGAGCGAGCTTGAAAGACCTCCTCTAAGCCGCGTTCGAAGGCTGCCTGGACGAGCCGATCCCGGAAAACAAAGTTGAACACCAATACTGCCACAACAACGAAGATGAGCAAGGAAATCTTAACCGGATGCAAAAATCCACGGTTGGCCCGCACGCCTTTGGCAAGTTTACGAAGCCGCTTCATCTCATCCTGACTCAGGTTTGAACGGATGTGGATTGAACCCTGCGCCTCTCCAGGTTCGTAGAGACTTTGAATGAAGGCTTGATCCGAGGGAAGATACACGCGGCGAAGTACACGCCGCCGAAGCTGGTCCTGAGTGCGAGGCTTGCGAAACAGTGCCGGAACTCTAGTCTTGTCTGTCTTTGGCATGGTCAATCTCCGGCTTGCTTAACGAAATCGTGACCCGACACTATAAAGGCGTCGGCCTGCGTTTGTGAGCTTCCCGACCAAGGGAATTTTCATAAAGGCCTTAACCGCCGGGTGGTGTGCAATTCGTTCATGGAGGTGCTTGCGATATGCAGTCACCATGAAACGGCTGAGGCTATACATAACCGGCCAGGCCAATACTCCAAGCACAAGGCCACCGGCTACAAGGGTGTCGTTGTAGCCGGTCAAGGGAATAAGCGCCGTGTTGTACCAGGTTGTAAACACTGGATAGAGTACATGGTGAGTAAGAATGAAATATCCGAACTGGTCGATATAGGGGTCAAACCCGGCTACCGCCAAGGAAAACAGGGGAATGAGCAGTAACTCAATCCCGAGGTTCAGCTTGAGGAAAAAGGTGAGCGCGAGCAGTCCAAACCAAAGAGGATTTCCGCCGGGCATGAGACCCAGTATAAAGGCAAAGGCGACGGCCGCGGCTATCTCGCCCGGTTTTCTGTTTGAGGCCAACGCCGCAACAACACGCCCGACTCCAAGAACGATCATCCCCACCTCTCTCTACGAATATACATGGAAGGTGTACCAAACTGTGATCATGGTCAAGCGCTTTTAGCGCAGTTGCGTGTTACACTTTGACTGGAAAATCAAAGCACGCAAGGAGTTGTTGTGAATAGTAGCTATGGCCCTTCTGGAGCGCAAGCACAGGGAGGAGGGAAGTGTCGTAACATTTCGGCTCTCCTTGGCCTCGTTCTGGCATTTGCCCTGTTCTTTTCGTTCGGGGTACGGCCGGGTGTTGCATCCGGGCGTCAGGAAGCTCCGGTCAACTACGAATACGACCGAGTGCTCTACGTAACTGGTGCGGCTCGTGAGCAGATTCCGAACAGTAATGCCCATGTCAGTCTTGGCGTTGAGGTGCGGCGAGAATCGGCCGAGGAGGCTCATCGTGAAGCCGCAGAGCGCGCTGACCGCGTGCTCGGTGTTCTTCGTTCCCTTGGTGTCCGTGAACTGCGCACCACCGGCTTGCAACTTCGTGTGGAGCATCGTACCGTAGACGGGAGCCGCGAAATTGCGGGGTATGTCGCGGTGAACACTGTGGAGTTTGTCACTAATGTAGATGCAGCAGGCGAGGCAATAGACCAGAGCGTCTCGGCCGGAGCAACCCGAGTTCAAGGCATTACTCTACGGCCTGATCCGGGCCTGCTGTCCGAGGCCATGAAAAGAGTCGAACGCGCAGCCGCTCAGGACGGAGTAGCACGTGCCGACCGAGTCCTGGCGGAACTGGGACTCGAACGCATGGAAATAAGCTCGGTGCGCTTGATCGATTCTGGCTACATCTCACCTGCTGACGGCCGTGGCGGCATGCTCATGCGCACCGAGGCTTTTGACACAACACCGGTTGAGGCCGGAACAAGTAGCGCTGAAGCACGAGTTGAGCTAAGAATACGATACTGAAGAGGTTCTACCGCACAAGGTTTTCTTCGGAACAAACATTGGAACAAACACAAGGAGAGGTATTCATGAAACGAGAAGTCATTCACACCGATGCAGCACCGGCGGCAGTTGGACCCTACTCACAGGCTATTCGACTCGGCTCAATGGTCTACAGCTCTGGCCAGATCCCACTGGACCCGGAAACCGGCGAAATTGTCGCCGGGGGTATTAAGGAGCAGGCCGAGCGTGCGCTTACGAATTTGCGCTCGGTGATAGAAGCTTCAGGCTCATCTTTGGATCAGGTTATCAAGGTGACCTGCTTTATCACCGACATGAAGATGTTCGCTGATATGAATGCAGTCTACGCAGGCTTCTTTGGCAAGAACCCACCAGCACGCTCCTGCGTCGGGGTGGCTTCGCTGCCCAAAGGATCCTTGGTTGAGTTTGAGGCAATAGCGACAGTCGAGTAAGGTCTATGCTTCCCGGATGTCGAGCACCTCAATGATGCTCTTCTCCACCGCCTTGATAAAGGCCTCCATAGAGATGCCTGAGACCTTAATGATACAGACTGCGTTATTGAACGCGTTGCCGGGGAAGGTTCCGAATGAGATGATATCTCCCCCGGCATCCCCAATGACCTGACTGAGTTCGGCTATCTCACCGGGTTTCTCAGGTATGCGTAGAGTAGCCCGAATGCCTTTCGTCCTGACACCAAACAGATCAACAAAGAGCCGGAACACGTCTGACTCTGTGACAATGCCACAGAGATTGTCGTTCTCGTCCAACACCGGAAGCCCGCCTACATCGGCGTCGCGCATCAGGCGTGCTGCATCCTCAACGAGGTCGTTGGCATGTATGGTCTGGGGCGTTTTGCTCATGACCGCCTTAACCTTGAGCTTAGACAGGAGGTTGGTCATTTCGTATACATCAAGTGAGGATGCTGGTGAAGGGGAAGCATAGAGTAGATCCTTCTCGGACACGATTCCTACCAGTTTATGATGATCAAGCACCGGGAGACGTGAGATTTTCTCACGCCGCATAATTTCCTGCGCATCGGTAACCGGAGTATCAGGCTGAACAGTGAAGGGATTTGCCGTCATAATTTGTGACACAATCATGCTTCTAGCTCCTTGTTGCACATTGGGGCGTTTCTAAGCTCTTGGTTATACACCGCTTCTCAATTATACACCGAGATAGGCGTTTTTGACTTCCTCGTTCTGCATCAGGTTTGCTCCGGTATCGGTAAGCGTTACCGTCCCGGTCTCCATGACATAGCCGCGGTGCGCAATCTTGAGTGCAAGATAGGCGTTCTGCTCAACTAGGAATATTGTGGTTTTGTTCTCCTGGTTGATCTGGGTAATGATCTCGAAGATTTGCTGCACAATGAGAGGGGCAAGCCCTAACGAGGGTTCGTCAAGGAGGAGTAGCCGGGGTCTGCCCATTATGGCCCGCGAAATGGCGAGCATTTGCTGCTCTCCACCGGAGAGGGTGCCTCCGGCCTGATGTCGGCGCTGTGCCAGAATAGGAAAAAGCTCAAAGACCATGTCCAGGTCTTTGTGAATGGCTGCCTTGTCTTTACGCAGAAAGGCTCCAAGGTCCAGGTTCTCTCGGACGGTGAGGTTAGGGAAAATACGGCGTCCCTCAGGTACTTGCGAGATGCCAAGGCCGACAATTTGGTCGGGTTCAAGGGAACTGATCTCCTGACCTTCGAAATAGATCTTTCCGGTGCGTGCCGGTACGATTCCGGAGATTGACATAAGCGTTGTGCTCTTGCCCGCACCATTTGCACCAATGAGTGTGATGATTTCGCCCTCAGACACCTCAATGGACACGTTCTTGAGCGCCTGGATCTTCCCGTAAAAGGTGTTGATGTTGTCGATCTTAAGCACTGACGTCCTCTCCTAAGTAGGCCTTGATTACTACCGGGTCCTTCTTAACTTCCTCAGGCTTACCGGACGCAATGAGCTTTCCGTAGTCCATTACATAGATGCGCTCCGACAGGTTCATAACCAGGCTCATGTCGTGTTCTATAAGAAATATAGAGAGGTTCTCCTCGTCACGCAGGCGGCGAATAAGCTCAACCAACTGCCGTGTTTCGTGCGGGTTCATGCCTGCCGCCGGTTCGTCAAGCAGCAGCAAAAAGGGTTCGGTTGCAAGGGCTCGGGCTATCTCGAGCCGACGTTGGGCGCCGTAAGGCAGGTTCATGGCTGCCTCGTTTGCCCATTGAGCAAGGCCAATCTTGTCAAGAATAAGCAGACTATCCTTTACCACCTGCGCCTCCTCGGCACGAGTGCGCGGGTCACGGAATATGGCTCCTATGATGCCGGATTTCAGGCGGCAGTCGCGACCTATCATGACATTCTCAAGCACCGTCATTTCCGGGAAGAGCCGTATGTTTTGGAAGGTTCTTGCAAGGCCATGCTTGGTAATGATGTGCGGCTTGAGCCCCTTTATGCTCTGGATCTCAGCCTCCGGACGACCAGCCTTAATCTCTCCTCCGGTTGGCTTGTACATGCCGGTGACGCAGTTGAAGAAGGTGGTTTTGCCAGCACCGTTTGGCCCTATGAGCGCAACGATCTCGCCGTGTTGAATATGAAGGTCAACATGGTCGACTGCGCGTAGTCCGCCGAAATCCATGGTGAGTTTCTGTACATCCAGTACCATTACTATCTACTCCTCGGTATCTTCGTCGGCTTCAGCGCCAGCCTCAATCACGGACTGCTTTTCCGCCTCGGTGATTGTGTAGGCCTTGCGGCGTTTCTTGATAAAGCCACCCGGGCGGAAAACCATCATAGTAACCAGCAGTGCTCCAAAAATGAGCATGCGGTACTGGGCGAAAGGACGCAGGTACTCAGGTAACAACATGAGTACGAGGGCTCCCACAAATACACCGGGAATGCTTCCCATACCACCAAGAACAACGGTGGAGAGGATAATAACCGACTCCCAAACCGTGAAACTCGCCGGGTTGATGAAGGTTGTGCGTGCGGCAAAAATGACGCCCACGAGACCTCCCCAAACGGCACCTATACCAAGCGCGGTTAGTTTGGCCTTGGCAATGCTGACCCCCATGGCCTGGCAGGCTATATAGTCTTCCTTCATTGCTACCCACTGGCGGCCAATGCGCGAGTTCTCAAGCCGATGAACCACAAAGATGGTGAGTATTACTACCGCCAGCATGATGAAGTATACAAATGTGGTTGTTTGGTGCAGGCGCATGGTCATTCCAAACAGCTGTGGGCGTGGAATGTTGGGTATGCCCGCAGCTCCGCCCGTCACTTGTTGCCAGTTCTGGAGTACCAGGCGGGTAATTTCTGCAAATGCGAGGGTTACAATAGCAAGATAGTCGCCCCGGAGGCGAAGGGTAGGAAGTCCAATGAGCAGGCTAAACAGTCCGGCAAGCGCGGCCCCAATGGGAAGTGCCAACCAGAAGTTTATGCCAAAGTACATGTTAAGCAGCGCGTAACTATAGGCTCCAATAGCATAGAAGGCGGCGTATCCAATATGCAGCATGCCGCCCAGGCCAATAATTATGTTCAAACCAAGACCCAGTACCACGTAGGTCAGGGCGGTAATCATGATGTTGGTGTGGTACATGGAGGTTAGAAAGGGATACGCCACCGCAGCCGCAAGGAGGCCGCTGACAAGTCTCACGCGGACCTTGGGTGAGTCCAATACCGTCCGCACCTTTTCTGCGCCAGCGCCGACCCGCGCCCCAACCTGTGCGAACACACCGGTAGCTCGGACTTCCCCAGTCTTGCGCTGCATTGCATAACGCCAGACTACAGAAATGACGAAGGAGCCAATACCGATGAGGGCTAAGTTTGACCACCGCCAGCGTATTGTTCCGGTAATGGTGTTTACCCGAATGACCATGATAGGAAAGGTCAACAACATAAACCATAACGAGACGAGCAGCGAACGACGTAGTTCGTGTAATCGTTGTGTCATCGTGGGGAGCTCCTAAACCTTCTCAATCTGGCCCTTACCGAGTATACCGGCAGGCTTGACTATGAGGATTACTGCAAGAATGATGAAGGCAAACACGTCTTCGTAGTCACTTGAGATATAACCAGCTCCCAGACTCTCGGTCAGACCCAGGACAAAGCTTCCGAGTACCGCACCAGGAATGCTTCCAATTCCACCAAGCACCGCAGCGACAAAGGCCTTGATACCGGCCAGGAAGCCAATGTAGAAGTTGATCTGCCCTGTGTAGGAACTAATGAGTATACCACCGAGTGCGGCCGTGGCCGACCCAATGATAAAGGTCACCGATATCACCTTGTTGACATTGACACCCAAGAGCTTGGCCATGACCTTGTCCTGACTAGCCGCGCGCATTGACTTTCCAATTTTGGTAAACTTAATGAGGAAGGTAAGAAGCACCATGACGACTGCGGTTGAGGCAAAGATCATAAACTGTGCGGAACTCATAGAGATAGGGAGCGCCGACAGCCATGGAAACCTTGGAATAATGCGGGGGAAGGGGAGAAAGTCCGAGGTCTGTGCTATGCGAACGTAGTTCTGGAGAAACATTGACATTCCAATAGCACTGATGAGCGCCGAGAGGCGCTGTGAGTTACGAATGGGTTTGTAGGCAACCTTCTCCATGGTGTAGCCGTACATTGCCGAGTACACAATGGCAATAATGCTAGCAAGAAAGAGTATTGCGATCGTGTTGAATCCAAAGATGGTCAACACGCTTGCCAGGATTAGTGCGGTGAAGGCGCCGATCATGTAGATCTCGCCGTGGGCAAAGTTGATCAACTCAATGATGCCGTAGACCATGGTGTAGCCAAGAGCTATGAGAGCGTAAATGCTGCCACGAGTCAGCCCGCTCAGCACGACTTCTGTAAAGTAGTTCACGGTAGATCCTCTATCCTATGGAATGACGCCGTGAGGCGAGGTAAACGCACATAGGCTCCGCTTTTGAGGTGTGTACGCCTCGTTTGAGGCTTGGACCTAAAACGCGGGATGTATAGGGCGCCGCAAAGGCACCCCATACATCCGTTAGGCATAGTGGGAAGGCTCGCTTAGTTGCCGAGCTCGACATAACTGCCGTTCTGTACCTGGTACATTGAGAAACCTACACCGGTTGCATCACCGCGTTCGTCAAAGCTAATTGGGCCAAGCGGCGTCTCTACGGTGCTGTTTCGGAGCGCGGCAGTAACATCCGCATACGCTGTGGACTCTGCAACATTAATTGCGTTGAGCAGGGCCTGGGTGGCTGCATAGGCATTCAAGAAGAATGCACCGGGCTCGTCACCGTAGCGCGCCCGATGTCGCTCGGCGGCATTGACGGCAACTGGGTTGGTGCTGGTGTCCATGGGGCTGGTAGCGTATACGCCCTCGGCAGCTGCACCGGCAACACGAATAAAGGTGTCGTCCATTACGCCGTCACCCGATACGAACAGAGTCTCCATGCCACGGTCACGCATCTGGCCAACAAGGCGTGAAGCCTCGGGGTGATACCCACCGTAGATGACGACCTCTGCGTTTGACTGAGCTACGCGGTTAATGACCGCTGAGTAGTCAACCGCTCCAGGGGTCACGCCGTCAAACATGACAACATCGATACCAGATTCCTCGTTAATGAAGTCACGAGCAAACTCGGCAAGTCCACGACCGTAGTCACCCTGGTCATGAAGTACCGCGACCCGACTTAGACCAAGCTCGTTGATCACAAAGTCCACCTGCAGACGGGCCTGAGCGTCATCCGAGGCGATGGTACGGAAAAAGTTGGGGTGCTGTCCGTCCTGGGTCAGTGAAGGACTGGTAGACGATGGGGAAATAACCGGGATCTCCGAGTCAACATAGGTACCAAGAGCCGCACGGGTTGCACCGCTACAGATGTGACCAATAACGCCGACAACGCCGTCACCAACAAGCTTTGCTGCGGTGTTCACTGCAACTTCTGGCTGGCATACATCATCCTCCACAATGAGGCGCACCTGACGACCCATAACACCACCGTTCTCGTTCCACATGTCTACAACCAACTGGGCAGCATTCACTGACGGGATTCCGTAAGAGGCCAAGTCACCACTGTGGGCACCGGCAACGCCAATAGCAATTTCTTGCTCGTCACGTGCACAACCGGCAAATATCAGGGCCACCCCTGCAAGTACCAGCAGTGCAAGTAACAACTTCCGAGAGATTTTTCGTTTCATTTTTCATCCTCCTTATTGGATGCTCTAGCAACGTGTATCAGTAGCATAGATAAACGAGCTAAATCAAGTACCGATGTATAAACATACCGTCAGGTGAGAAGAATTATGAACCAAAAATGAGCGACTGCAGGTACTCATCGGGAGCTAAGTCGCTGGACGGGAGCTCACGAAAGGCATCTACCAGCGCCGAAAGGTCGAATCCTAGGAGCTCGTAAAGGTGGTAAAACGAGGAAAGATCTTGGGTGTACAGGCCAAAGAGGGAAAGGTAGGCATTGTTGACCTCAAGCTCAGGGTACCGCCTGTATCCTTCGGTGCGGTACCGTTCGTCGTAGGTTTCAGCAAACTCGTTTTGGTGGTCGGAAATGATGCTTTGTTTTGCCTGCCTCATTGTTTCTTCATCCATATCACTGTCGGCATACAGCTCGGCAAGACGGGAGCGGAGTTCCAGAATGTCCGCCCGAAAGAGCACCGCGTCGACCGCTGTGTCTTCCAGGCGGCGGTAGTGTTCAGACTCAGCCCCATGCCTGGACAGGATATACTGGCGTGCACCTTCATCGCCAATGATGGTTGCGTACTGCTCATTGAATCCCACCTCACCGGGGATCCAGAGAGTGGCATGGGCCAGCTCATGGATGAGCATGTTGGCCAGCCGGTGAAGGGGATAGTCTGCCATATAGGAGTAGAGAGGATCCGAGAAATACCCCAATGTACTGAAGGCACCAACTCCACGGACCCATACGTCGTAGCCTTGGTTCATGAGTTGTGCGGCAAACCTGTCGGCCGCCGGGCGGCGATAAAAGCCCAGATACGGCACCTCACCAACGAAAGGAAAGCGACGGCGGTAGGTCTGGAACGAGAACTCCCTGGTCGCCGAAACAACGTAGGCTACGCTTGTGCGTTCGGTAGCGATATACCGGGTGAAGTTACTACTGCGATCTAAGCCAATCTCCTGTTCGGCGAAATCCAGTATGTCGCGGACGAGCGCCAGGAAATCTCGCGTCTCTGCGGCGGTTCGGGGGTCTGCGTCTACGCGGTGTACTGGACGTGCTGTCATTTGGTCACCGAGGAAGTACCCAGCTTGAGTGGCGAGATAGCAACCTGACTGCAGTCCCACCAGGAGTGTCAGCGAAATAGTTCGGAGAATAAGTGGAAGCTTAGGGCGAGTCATGGTCTCCTCTTTTCCTATAGGTGGCAACAATCTCGCCAAGGATTGCAACCGCAATCTCTGCAGGTCCAACCGCCTTGATCGCAAGGCCGATGGGTCCGTGAATGCGATCCAGTGCGGCGGTGCTGAGCCCCTCCTCTGCGAGCCTCTGCCGTCGTCTTTCCTGGGTTTTTCTGCTGCCAAGGGCGCCAATATAAAACGCCGGGGACTCCACCGCAACTGCAAGTGCAACATCGTCTATTTTGTCGTCGTGGCTGACAACCGCAACCGCGGTGTTGCGGTCAGGAGCAAGCGAACCTAGCAGTTTGTCAACTCGCCCTGAGCGCAACTCTACGCTGTCCGGGAAACGCTCACGACTGAGAAAGCGCTCGCGTGGGTCGCCGACGAGTACTTCGTAGTCAAGCGCGGCCGCAAAGGCCGCAAGGTGCTGCGCTATGTGAGAGGCACCAATGATAATGAGGCGCGGACGAGGCGTGAGGGGAGCGGCAAAGACGCGGCGGCCCTCAACTGAGAGGATCACGGGCGCATGCAACCTGCCGAGTCCATTGTGCAGGTCGGGGTGAAGGAAGAAGGCTTCCTGACGAGCGTTCTTGCCGTAGACCTGTTGCGTTTCAGGTTGGTAGGCAAAGAGAAGAGTTGTGTCGATATCGACAGTGCTGAGGGGAGTGCAACCGGAGTCAGGTTCTGCTGGGAGAACCATGCCCCACACGAGCGGAGATGTATGGGCACATGCCTGGTCTACCTGTTCCAATACCTCGGTGTCGAGCAGGCATAAGGCAATCTCTAGAGCTGTTGAGCAGGGTGCTAAGGGACTGTGGAGAGGGTCGTCATCCGCTTCTAAACGGATTATCGAGCGGTCTCCCGTTCCGGTCTCATGGCTAATGATTGCCTCAGCCTTCTCAAGCACCTGCGGTTCTACGCACCCCCCGCTGAGAGATCCAAGTATTTCTCCGTCTGCTGAAACCGCGAGCGTCGCTCCCGGCTTCCGCAGGCCGGAGCCATCAAGTGCTATCACCGTTGCTAAGGCTATGGGCGTCCGTCCGTCCTTTACCCATGTCAGTAGTTCGGTTCTAATGTCCTGCAACTGAATTGCTCCCGTTGTCTGCAGCGGCTGCAGACGCACTCGCGGCAGCGGCCAATGCTGTCTCTGCATACTGTACGGCACGAGCGGCATCGGTTGCATAGGCGTCGGCGCCGACGAGCTCTGCAAGCGCGGGGTCGGCGTTGAAAGGCGCCCCGCCCACAAGTATCGGTGTAGTTTGGAGCTCAGGCTGCTCGCGGATTTCAGCGATGGTAGCCTTGAGTGCCGGTAGATGGAGGCCAATACTACACGAAAGCCCGATCACACTCGGTTGTTTGTTTATAAGGAACTTGATCAGCCCCGCTCGTGGGGTTGCCGAGCCTAGAAAGAAGGTGTCCCATCCATCCATTTCAAAAAAGGCGGTAACAAAACGCATGCCAATATCGTGTCGTTCCTGATCAAGGCAGGCACCGACAAAACTTTTTCCAACACGCGTGCTCCGAAAAATCATGGGGTCAAGGCGAGCCATGATTGACTGCGTAATGGCGGTGCCTAGGTGTTCCTCGGCCGGGGTCAGCTTGCCGAGTTCCCACAGTCTACCGAGTTCCTGCTGCACCGGTTGCAAGAGGTGGGTGAAGACGCCCCGCAGGTCCGAGTGTTCCCGGAGGTAAGTGTCTATGACCTCGTGGGCGGCGTGTTTGTCACCGTCAAGGAGCGCTGCAAGATAGCTCTGGCAAAGATCGGTGTAGGGATCATGCGGAGTTGAGCAGCACGGGACCGCCTCCGGGATACTGTCGAGTGAGGCTTCAGCCACATTTATTAACTGCTCAAGCCGCAAGCGCAACTCGCGAGTGAGGTGCTGCTGAAGTGTAGAACGATACAGTCGCAAATGGCTACGAAGTTGGTGACCTTGTATGCCAGCTCCCCGTGCAATTACGCTAAACCAGGAAAGATATCGGCCAAAGAGCTTCTCCGAGCCAAGCAACAGCCCGGAAAGCAACTCACCTGTAGCGTTTGCTAGTTCTTGCTCCAACGGCAAGTCCCAGGTACCGTCAAACAAACGGACAAATTCCGGATCATGTATGAGTTGTCTACGGTACACATCGCCAGCAATGCGTGCCACGAGTTCCGAACTGAGAGGAAGGTCGAGACTATCCTCAAGCTGCATGTGTGAACCTCCGGTAGATGACTGTGGACCTCGATTAAAGGCACTCGCCTGCATTGATACCTTATCGCACAAGGCAAAAATGCTCAAGAATGGTGACACACTCCGTTCTACGAAGGCTGAAGCTCCGATATCGACATGAGACAATGTTTTATAGGGTGCAACAATATCGCCAAATGTGTGTCTTTCCCTTGACGTATTTCACATTCGCCCGTAGATTGCGTGACATCTAACGCTTTGTTAGTTGGAGGTAGCAGTGATAAATTGGCAACAACGTAAATGGCAAGTGGTATTTCTCACGGCCTTGCCCACGCTGTTGATACTCGTCGGACTATTTCTTCAACCACTACATGATTTGCTTCCGGGCATGCTGCGCATACTCCAGTCGCAGAGCGTTCTCTTAAGCGACTATCTGGAAATTGGTGGAGCCGGTGCGACCCTTATCAACGCTGGCTTATGTGGGTTTATCTGTATAGGCCTCATGATGCTCTATAAGATTGACATTAACGGGCCCTTCATAGCAGCCGTCTATACCGTTATTGGCTTTGCTTTTTTCGGCAAGAATATCTGGAACATTTGGCCAATATTCATAGGTGTGTTTCTCTATGCCGCGGTCCGGCATGAGTCCTTTCGCAACTACGCTCTTATTGGTTTCTTTGCAACAACGCTCGGTCCTTTGGTGAGCTTCATTGCATTTGGTGCGGGCCTCGAGCCACGCGCCGGAATTGCGTTGGGTATGACGCTTGGCATTTTTGTCGGATTCATTGCCCCGCCCTTAGCATCTGCAATGTTGCGCTTTCACGACGGTTACAACATTTACAACATTGGTTTCACCGGTGGCATTATCGGCTCGGTTGTAGTTGCGGTGCTTCGTAGTTTCGGATTAGTTGTAGCGCCGGTGTCAATACTGACCGGCCGCTACGACCTGATCATGAAAGCTCTCTTCTTTTCTTTCTTTCTTCTTATGGTTGTCGGGGGACTCTTTGTGCAACCAAACCGCATTCGCAAGACGCTCGCCGCGCACTATCGAATTATGCGAACCTCCGGCCGTCTGGTAACCGACTTCACCCTTGTTGGCCGTTACAACGCAACCATCTTTAACATGGGTCTCATGGGGATTATCGCCGGGCTTTTTGTAATTGCTCTCGGTGGTGAGTTCAACGGACCGGTAATTGGTGGTATACTTACCATTGTTGGTTTTGCGGCCTTTGGAAAGCATCCGCGTAACTGCATACCGGTAATGCTGGGTGTGGTGATTGGTGGCGCCCTTAAGATATGGGACATCGGCAGCACTCCAGTCATAATTGCTGGTCTGTTCGGCACGACGCTTGCTCCTGTTGCTGGCCAATACGGCCCGTTCTGGGGAATGCTGGCAGGCTTTCTGCACACCTCGGTTGTTATGAATGTTGGTGTGCTCCATGGTGGAGTGAACCTTTATAATAACGGATTCGCCGGTGGCTTTGTGGCCGGGTTTCTGGTTCCAATAATTGAGGTTGTTCGCCCGGTGGCCGGGCCGCCGAGAACACGTCGTAAGGTTTGAGAGTGAGGTAGAACTGTGCAAAACTATCATGAAATGAAGAAGATCTCGCGCATTATCGACGAACTACTCACCCACTTCCTTTTGAGGTACCAAAGCAGGGCCCAGATTGTCGTGGAAGAAACCGACACCGAGCACATGGTTGTTTTCACCATGGACGATATTGAAATTGAGGCCGAGGACTACGTTAAGTTGGTAAACGACCTGAATGTGGCTCGGAATCCTGAACTGGAAAACTACTACTGGCCGCTTGCCGGTGAGTCGGACTCTGACAGTGAGTTGACCCTCGTGGCTATGATGTCAGACTCTATTGATGTGACCTATGAAGATAACCGCCTGGAACTCCGGCTCATGCGGAAAAAGTCTGGGAAGTAGAGTACCATGCTGCTGGACAAGAAGATTGGGCTGGCCCTTGGGGGTGGTGCGGCACGTGGTATGGCGCACATAGGAGTGCTTAAGGTACTCGAAGAGTATGACATCCCTATTGCATGTGTTGCCGGAACAAGTGTCGGCAGCCTTATAGGAGCGGCGTACTGTTCCGGGCTCAGTTGGCGCAGGATCAGCGAGATTACCGAGGAGATCAGTTGGGGCGAGCTCGTAAGACCAAGCCTCTCCGGCAAAGGACTCCTCAAGACCGAGAAACTCGACTCCTTCTTACGCCATGCCTTGGGCGAGATAAGCTTTGACGACCTCAAAATTCCCTTTGCGGCGGTCTGTGTCGATATCGCTACCGCAGAAGAAGTCGTACTGACAGAGGGCTCGGTGGTTGAGGCTGTGCGTGCGAGCTCCTCTATTCCCGGAATATTTGAACCGCTGATCCGGGGTGAGCGAGCCTTGGTAGATGGTGGCGTCGCCAACAACCTGCCTTCCGTTACTGCCCGCACTTTGGGCGCCGACATAGTTATTGCGGTTGACCTGACGCCCGAGGCATCTAACCGTGAAATGCCGCAAAACCTGATAGATGTCATGTTCCGCACCTTTGCGGCGCTCATGTGGAACACCGCCATTGCAGGAAAGAATGATTGCGATGTACTTATACAGCCAGATATAGCCGGGTTCAGCTATCATGATCTTTCCAAACGTGACGAGCTCATAGCCGCTGGTGAAAAAGCCGCACGCGAAGCTCTGGGGCGTGTTGCGCGAAAACGACGTATCTTTCCATTTCGTCTACCAATAATCGATAAAACTTGACGGTTTGTCCACATAGCGAATACCATGGAGCGGCCGGAGATAGCTAACTTTCCGGGTCGAGTTACCATGGGAGGGCTTATGCGACGCATCCTCACCTTCGCTTTTCTTGCAGTTATTGGATTTGTGCTGGTGCTCACTGTGGCCGAAATGCCAACCTACGGTGATCCGAGCAACCCGGTCCACAACGAGGTCGCCGCGCGGTACTTGGAACAAGGTACTACCGAGACCGGAGCGCCAAATACCATTTCTGCAATAATCACCGACTATCGAGCCTTTGATACCCTCGGTGAGGCTACCGTACTCTTCACCGCTATAGCGGCGGTTGTCGTCTGCCTCAAGTCGCGCTAAAGGGATGACCGCATGATGCTGCTGTTGAACGCCCTATACAACAACGTCTTTTACTTTGCCTCGGTGGTGTTGTTTGTTATTGGGTTCTACACCATGCTGGTTCGCTCCAACCTGATCAAGAAACTCATTGGACTCAATATTATGGAGACAGGGGTGTTTCTTCTCTTCGTGTCGCTCGGTTATGTCGAAGGTGGGATGCCACCAATCGTCGACCACGCGAATGACGTTGTCTATGTGAATCCGCTACCAACCGCGCTTATACTGACAGGAATTGTGGTTGCTGTCAGCGTGACGGCATTTTCGCTTGCTCTCTGCGTCAAGCTCTACCGCTACTACGGCACTCTCGATGCCGATGAGATCATGCAGCTTCGGAGCGCTCCAAAATGAGTTCACTTCTTGATACCTTTGGTGTTCTCAGTGTGTTCTTCTGGAATGCACCGGTGCTTGTGGTGCTGGTTCTCTGGATTACTGCTTGTCTCACGGCGTTGCTCCCGAGCAAAGGGACATGGCTGCCGGGAGGCTTTGCGTTGGCCGCCCACTTCCTGGCACTGATTCTCACCGGCTACCTCGCTTGGGCGGTCTTGAGCTACGGCGAAATTCGTTACGCTCTTGGTGGGTGGTTGGCTCCGTGGGGCATTGAGTTCTTGGTGACTCGACTTTCGGTATTTATGCTCATTACCATTTTCTCGGTCAGCACGCTCATTGTGATCTATTCTCTGGCCGATCTTCCTCACGATATAGAAACTCATCTGCTTGGTGGCTACTACACTCTCTACCTCTTACTCGTGGGTTCTTTGGCCGGACTGTGTGTGACGAACGACCTCTTTAACATGTTTGTACTCATGGAAGTGGCCGCTATTGGGGCCTGTGGGATCATTGCGGTGAAGGGTGGCCCGGAATGCACCGAGGCGAGTCTCAAGTACATGATTCTTAGCTGTTTGGGAACCGCGGGAATCCTGTTAGCAACCGCACTGCTGTACAAGTTAACCGGACATTTGAATATTGACTACATCGCCGCAGGTATGGGTACCGCGGTTGTGCGCTATCCCATTAACTCCATGGTTGCCTTGGCGCTGTTCTCGGTTGGGTTCATTGTAAAGGCCGCACTCTTTCCCTTGCATGTATGGTTGCCGGATGCGCATAGTTCCGCGCCGTCTCCCTCGAGCGCTGTGCTTTCCGGGCTCGTGATCAAGGTCTACGCGGTGCTCTATTTGCGGATTCTCGTTCATGTGTATACACCGGCGGTCTTCAAGATAGTGCCGGTCAATGAGCTCATTCTTATTCTGGCATCAATCTCAATCATCGTCGGATCACTCTATGCCATGGCTCAAACCGACATTAAGCGTATGCTCGCCTACTCAAGCATTGCGCAGATTGGGTACGTCTTTCTGGGAATTGGGCTCATGCACCCAACCGGCCTCACCGGCGGACTTCTGCACATTTTTAATCACGCAATGATGAAGTCCATGTTGTTCCTTTCCGCCGGAGCAGTCATTTATTGTACCGGCATTCGCTCCATTAAAGACATGAAGGGAATTGGTCTTCAGATGCCGCTCGCTATGTCTGCCTTCACAGTTGGTGCCATGGCTATGGTGGGAATTCCAGCAACCAACGGCTTTATCAGCAAACTGTATCTGGCAATGGGGACACTGGAAGCAGGCCGTCCGGTTTACCTGGGCGTGATTCTGATGAGTAGTTTGCTCAACGGAATTTACTATCTCCCCATTGCAATTGGAGCCTTTTTTGGGCAGCAGGACCCTGAGTCGTGGCCAGCGAACCGCGGTGACTGTAAGCGCCTACCACTGAGCATGGCGCTGCCACTCATTATCCTGGCTGTTGGATGTCTATTTTTTGGGATATTCCCACGCCACATGTTGGTACTCATTGAAGGTACCGTCGCCACCATTTTCCCCTAAGGATGCTGGAACACAAAGAACACCACCAGAAAGAGGGTAATGAGAAAGGCCACCAGCAGGGCGGCGGTGTTGATGTTGCGGTTGCTCCAAAGACTGGATCTATGGACCGCCCCGCTGTGGCTCCTGTCCTCCGACGCCCCGGAGAGCTTTCCGGGAATGTCGGACCCACCTTCATACAAACCCAACAAGAGTTTCTCCAGGCTACCGACCGAGCGTATTAAGCGGTGGAACAGGCTTGCAATGCCGGTGAAGAGTGTGTAATTGACTCCAGCGTCGAGGTAGGTGTGCATGTATGTGCAAATACGAAACCCAGCATGTGCGAGTGGCTGATAGACAAGCGCTTCCACACTCAACCACGCAGGAAGTTCCGGCAAGCGGACCGTTGAGACCTTCTTTACCTGGGCGAGTCGCCCATGCCGCAGTAGCTCGAACAGCCCAATGTAATTGCCAACCGGATAGATCACCGCCGTTAAGGCAAAAACAATGAGCATAGCTCGGATATCTGGCCACACAAAGAACTCAAGCCCGGTAATGTATGTGCCTATGTTATAGGGGTCAAAGGCAAAGCCGGCCATAGCGGGTGTCACGAGCCCCTGATACAACACCTGTGGAAAAAGGCCAATCAGGAGAACAATAGCCGCGAAAACCACAGGTATGATCCGGGCGCTTATGTGTTGTTTGTAGCCCTTGTTTGCAAAGGCGGCGCTTGTTGGGCCCAGGAATAACCCACGAAAGAGTTTAATGAAGTAGCAGATGGTCAGGGCGCTGGTGAGCACAAAGATCTTTTCTGCCCAGAAGAGGCTGGGTAGATGGCTGTAGTGATACGCCTTTTCTATGGCATGGTGAACCAAGGTCTTGCTTGCGTATCCGTTAAAGCCTGGGACACCTGCAATTCCGGCTGCAGCAACAACAAAGGTCACGGTCAGCAAGGGAAAGACGCGGGCCATGCCGCGGACGCGGTCAATGTCTAACTCATGGGTATGAATGTAGATAGCGCCTACCATGATAAAAAGACCAGCTTTAAAGAATGCGTGGTTAATGATGTGATACAGTGCTCCGACAAAACCCATGGCTCCGTCGGTACCTAAGAAGGCAGCCGACCCTATGGCCAAAAGGATGTACCCCATCTGACTTACACTGGAGTAAGCCAAGGTCTTCTTGGCCATGGTCTGTTGGAGTGCCAAGAAGGCACCAAAGAACATGGTGAGCACGCCCATCCAGATCAGAACATAGCCTGAGCTTGAGGCAGCGGTCGAAAAGAACACATGCTCACTCCCGCTATCGACCGGCCCCGGGGCTGAGAACACCTCTATCAGCACTCGCAGTATGCCGTATGCCCCAACCTTAATCATGATTCCCGACAAAAGGGCGCTTGCTGGAGCCGGTGCAACCGGATGGGCCCGGGGTAGCCAAATGTGCAGCGGCACCATACCGGCCTTCACACCAAAGCCAATGACAAACAGGGCAATTACCAGAAACTGATTCATTCCGCTTGCGGCAATTTCAGGTAGAAGCGGTCGAATGTCGGTGTGCCCCAGATGGTACTGCATGAGAATGATTGCGAATAACAGTACCAAGCCGCCAGCTACACCCAGGCGAATGAACAGGTCGCCCGCCTTCATGGACTCCGGATCCTGCTCATGCACAACCAGGACATAGGAGCTAAAGGTCATGAGCTCAAAGAAAACAAACAGGGTGAGAAAGTCGCCTGCCGTTACAACGCCAATGCAGCCGCCCAAGGTGAACACCAATAGCGAGTAAAAGCGGGTCTGGGCGTGAGCGTGTGCCATATACGCCCTGCAAAAGACAGTTGCCAGTAACCAGACAAAGCCAATGAGGACCGCAAAAACAAACCCTGCACCGTCAACACGGAAGTTAAGCGCCAGCCCGATGGTAGGTATGGGGTAGGAGCTGTGTAGAGCACCGGAACCCAGCAAAGGATAGAGCGAAATCAGCACCCCCAGACTGCTTGCAACAAGGAGCGTTGCAACGATGTCCCGGGTCAGCGGCCTTTTCCGCAGTGCTGCAATGAGAAAGGCTCCAAACATGGGAAGGAGGGTGGCAACCAGGGGTAGGTGATACACCAGTTACAATCCCCCGTTCATGAGCATTGCAGCGGTGAACTGGGATAGTTGATACAAAATGTTCAGCGGTGAGACCCCAAAAACAAAGCACGCGGCTGCAAGTATGAGAATAGGCCACAGCATAAGTTTGGATGTTTCATCACGCTTCATTTCATGAGTATCCCCAAAGAAAGCAATGATAATGATTGGGAGGTAGTACAAACCGTTGAGCAGACTACTAAGCAGGAGCACTCCAACATAGGCAACATGCTCCCCGTCGAGTGCCCCCAGGGCAAGGTTCCACTTGCTGAGGAATCCGTTCAAGGGCGGTATACCAATCATTGCAAGCGCGGCCACCGAGAAGGCGGCAAAGGTGTACGGCATTTTGGTACCGAACCCGGCCATCTTGCGAACATCGCGCTCTCCGGTCTTATGAATAATGGCACCAGCACAGAGGAAGAGACAGCTCTTCATAAAGGCGTGGGAAAAGATATGGAAAATTGCGCCCACAATTGCTGTCTCGCGTAGGACTGAAAGCCCCAGGAGCACGTAGCCCATCTGGCCGATGCTGGAATAGGCCAGCCGTCTTTTGAGTTCAAACTGAGTCAGGGCCACCGCCGACCCCAGAATGATAGTAATAATTCCCAACACCGCCATGATGTGAATCCAGCCGGTCTCAATGAGGAGCTCCGGAGAAAACACCGTGAACACGACGCGGAATAGTCCATAGGCGCCGGTCTTGAGCATGATTCCGGAGAGCAGCGCACTCGCCGGGGCAGGCGCGACAGGATGAGCGTCGGGCAACCAGACATGGAGCGGAAACATACCGGCCTTCATTCCGAAACCAACAAGGAAGGCAATGAAGGTGGCCAGTGCAAGGCCAGAGGGTTCGGTTATGAGGGTGCCAGCGTCAAGACTCAACGACCCAGAGATCTCATAGGTGTTAATGACCCCCAACAAAAGGCTCAGACCACCAATGATTGTGACAATAATGTACTTATACCCAGCCTTAAGCGCCTCGGCGGTTTCCTCATGAACGACCAGTACATAGGCAATCACCGACATCAACTCAAAGAAGATAAACAGGGTAAAGAAGTCACCAGCGGTGAAAATTCCAATGCACGAGCCGAGCGTCAGAGTCAGGGTTGAGTAATAGCGGTTTTGGGAGTGACCGTGCTTCATGTAGGACAGCGAATAGATTGTGGCAAGCATCCAGACAAAGGAGGAAATGAGTACAAGACACAGACTCAGCAGGTCAACCCGGAAGGAGCCTACAAAGCCGAGTCCAGGCAGTATTTCAAACAGTTCGAATACAAGGAGCTCGCCACGGATGACGGCAGGATACATTGCGGCCGCTGCGACAAAGGTTACAACGGTCGTGAGCACTACCAGGTGGTCTCGCAGACGAGTTGACTCACGGGCTACGTATGCTACCCCAATTGTCATCAGCATAGGGAAGAGCGTGACAAAAACGGGCAACAACGATGTGGTTCGCACTTTGCTCTCCTAACATCGCCTTCTTGTTTATGAAGCAGGGTCTTAGGGCATTGTATACCGTAGTGCTGAAATGTGAAGAGAAAAAAAGGAAAACATATTGATTTATAAAAATCGATATTGGTGTTTCGCCGGAGCCGGCTACCCGTCTTGGTCCTTGTTCTGTTGCTCCTCACCATTGTCGGCCGTGGTCTCGGACTCTTCTAACTCGAAGTCGGGGCAACCTGGGATCCGTTCCCCGGAGCCATTCTCAGACACCTTACGACAGTAGTACATGTGGTTGCGAATTCGAATGAAGAGCACAATTCCCACAAAGAGGATTCCCACAAGCAGCAGTGCGTACGTCATACTAAGAATTATACCACTATTTTTTTCACGATTACAACAAGCTCAACAAGCGGCTTGGAAAAACTATTGAGCCCGGGTATACTCATAGCTATGACTGCAAAACGCAGTCAATTTGTGGGAGGCGAGGTGCAGCCAAACAGTTTTGAGGGCGATATACCGGTACCGGACTCGCTTGCCGGACACTTTCTCATTTCCGAGACAGATCTCCTGGATCCGAACTTCTTTCGCACCGTAGTACTCATGACCGACCATGGTGCAGCAGGAGCATTTGGGCTGGTGGTGAACCGCAAGTCCACGGCTGGCCTGAAGGATCTTATACCTGACTTTGAGAACGACCCGGCCGGAGATATTCCGGTGTATGTCGGTGGACCGGTTGAGCAGCAGTATTTATTTGTTCTGCATTCAGGTATACCGACTCGATTTCGGAGCGACCACTCGGTAAGTCCTACGCCGGGTGTGATATTTGAGCCGCTTACTGAACCGCTTGTTCACTTTCTCCGCGATGAATGGCGTGCTATCCCGCTTGAGGATCGCCCCAAAATTCACCTCTTTGCTGGTTATTCCGGTTGGGGCCCCTTACAGCTGGAAAGCGAGCTTGAGGCGGGCGCATGGTATATTCACCGCGCAACGGCCGACATTGTGTTTCACGCCGACCCCGAGAAGGGCTGGCACGACGCTCTGTCCAAGAAAGGGCCGCTCTACAAGATCATAGCCGAGACTGGCATCCGACCATCCATGAACTAGATCGGTGTGCGGCCAGGCCGCGACCTGAGTGTGCTTAGTCCGCACCGGGGGCCTTTTCCAGTAGCGCCACCGGAAAGTTGGCGCACAGCTCTTTCAGCGCCACGGCGCCTCCCGACACAACCTCACCAGAGAGCACATTAAACCACCGTCCTTCCGGTAGATGCACGGTAGTATCTGCCCAGTCGCCGCCAAGCGTGTAGGGTAGTCGCGGTAGCAGCGCTACCACCTTTCCTCCGCGACTAAACGCCACTGCATGCGCCGCCTTTTCCCCGCTGACATCAAGAGCCTGATACTCTCCCTCCAGGAACAGTACCGGCCGGCGCCGCCTCAGGTGAAGTGCCTGGCGGGTGACCCACAGCTTGGCAAGCCCATGCTCGGTGTCGGCAGCGACCGCGGCAAGGGCCTCACCGAGGTCTGTCTCATCATCCGGGCTTACTCGTGCCAGCAGCTCAGAGCGAAGCTCGTAGTCCACCGCCCGCCTGTTGTCCGGGTCTACAAGGCTGAGATCCCACAGCTCATTGCCTTGATAAATGTCAGGAACCCCTGGGCAGGCCAGCTTGAGCAGCGTCAGCGCCAGCGAGTTGAGCCACCCGGCCTCACGAATCTCCTCAACAAGTTCCTGTATGAGACTGCGGCAGGTGTCGCTTCCCAACATGGACTCAGCAAATTCAAACACCGCGGCCTCATACTCCGGGTCTATGTTGGTCCAGCTGCTGTAAAGTTTCGCTTCACGCACCGCCTTCTCCAAATACGGTTGCAAGCGCTCCAACTCAATGGGCCAGGCTCCAACAACGGTTTGGTACATGAGGTACTCCGTGGCTCCGTCGGGATACTGAGTGCCGTCCTCTGTCGGTGCTGTCGATGCTGGCCGCCGAAACCCGGCGCACGCCTCCTGCATCTTCCTTACAAAGCTCTCCCAGCGCTCAGGGAGCTCCGAGAGCACGGCCAGCCGCGACCGGACATCCTCACTGCGCTTTGTGTCGTGGGTTGAGGAGGCCAACATCGCACCCGGCCAGGTGTGAGCGCGTTCTCTCATAAGCTCGTGGAAGCTATGAGGAGCAAGTCCAAAGCGGTCCGGCTCTCCTCCAACCTCGTTCAGTGCGGTGAAACGCGTGTAGCAGTAGAATGCGGTATCCTCGGCCGCCTTGGCCATGACCGGCCCGGTTATTTGCTGGAGCCGGGCAACAAACTCGCGTTCCTGTTCCCCGTCAACCTCAAGCAGCATGATACGAAGGAGAAAGGTAAAGAGCTCCTCGTCCGAGTCCTCACGGGTTGTCTGCGCCTGCGCCACCACGCTACGAAGCAGTTGCGCGTCCTCCTCGGTTACCGTACCTGCATCCGGGCGTACGTAACTCCTGTAGACCGGGAAGGCCACAATCAGGTCTACCAGCGTTTGGTGCAGCTCCTCGCGGGAGTAGTCGCGGTAGCGCCTATGGCGCCCACAAATGTCAGTAAGCAACGACACCAGGCGGTTTACGTCACTGCCAAGCAACTCTCGAATGACTAAGTACTTTTTCTCGGTAAGGATCTCGTGATAGCTGCGCTGCTCGCCGCTGATTTCTCGGAACAGTGTGTCAAAGGCGCTCTCGTTCCGCTGGTCTATACAGAGACCAAGTGCTGCGTTCAAAAAGTCATAGCCGGTAGTCCCGGCTACTGGCCAGTCCTGCCTGAGCTGTTCGTCAGGATGGAGAATTTTCTCCCCAACTACCCATGCATTGGGGGCAGAATCGTGCAGCCGTCTGAAGTACTCCTCCGGGTCACGCAGCCCGTCCGGATGGTCTATGCGCAGACCGTCAATGACACCTTCATGAAGCCAGCGGGTGATCAGCGCGTGGGTATCGTCAAAGACCTCGTCGTCCTCCATGCGTAGCCCAACCAGGTCGTTAATGTCAAAAAAGCGTCGGTACGCCAGGTCACTCCGTGCAATGCGCCAGAACGCAAGCCGGTAGTTCTGGCGGTCAAGGAGTTCGGCCAGACGGTCGGCATCGTTGTTGAGGCGTTCCAGCTCCTCGTCCAGGGCTCTGCGCACCGCCGGTTGTTCCTCAAGCAGTCGGTCAAGTTGTGCGCGCAACACCTCCTTGTCGCGGTGTCGCCGGCGCCGACTTTTGCGGTCTGTTGAGGTGGGCGGAGGTAAGTGATCCAGGCTCCCGGCTATGAAGGCCAAGTCCGCTGAGTCGGCGTGGTCGGCGGCACGCTCAAAAACCGGCTTCATGCTGCGAGGGTCCACCGGGAATGTGTTGTCGTAGTAACGAACAGTGAAGCTGCCAGCATGGCGCTCAACGCGAATCTCGCGGGCCTCAATAACGCGGCCATAGTGGTCTCCCAGAATGGGGAGGAGCACCCGGTTCTCTATTTCGCTGTACTGCCAGTCCACATCAAAGTACACAGCGTAGCGACTGGAAGGGCCGTTCTCCAGTACATCCCACCACCAGCGGTTCTCGGGGCCCGATATTGCCATGTGGTTAGGGACTATATCGAGCACCTGCCCAAGCCCATTCTTTCCCAGTGCCCGGCAGAACCACTCGTGAGCCTTCTCACCTCCAAGCTCCTCGTTCACCTGACTATGGTCCACCACGTCATAACCGTGAGTGCTTCCGGGTGCGGCCTGCAAGTACGGTGAAGCATATACATGACTAACCCCAAGTGATCGGATATACGGTGCAACCTTGGCCGCCGCGTCGAAGTCAAAATCTGGATTCAGTTGAATTCTATAGGTTGAGATTACTCTTTGCATGCCACTGTTCTCCTCTCTGCTGCTTGCACGTCACGGCCTACTGCTAAACCTGCCACGGCCTACTCGGTGCGCTTGAGCACCTTAATTGAGCGGCTTGTCACCAGAAGCTCGTCGCCAGCGGCATACACCTTTCGGTCCTCACAGAAGCCGTACTCGGTGGAGAGAATCTCTTTCCAGCGCCGACCCCAGACCTTGTCAGGCAGGGCAAAACTAAGATCCTCGTAGTGGGCGTTGATAATAAGATAAAAAGAGTCGTCGGTAATGCGTAGGCCTCGTTCATCCGGACTGATAATAGCCTTTCCATTGAGAAAAATGCCCACAGACTTAGAAAAGCCTTCGTTCCAGTAGTGATCCTCCATCTCCAGCCCGTCAGGGGTGAACCAGTTCAGATCGTCCAAGCCCTTGCCGTACACGGCTCGTCCCTGAAACCAGTGACGCCGACGGAAGACCGGGTGCTTCCGCCGAAACTCAATAAGCCCACGCGTGAACTCCAGGAGTTCCTGGTCGATGTCTTCCCAGTTGACCCATGATGTCTCGTTGTCCTGACAGTAACCGTTGTTGTTGCCGCCTTGTGTTCGCCCGAGCTCGTCCCCGGAGACCAACATAGGCACACCTTGGGAGAGAAACAGGGTGGTGAGAAAATTGCGCTTCTGCCGGTACCTGAGCGAGAGGACTTCTGGGTCGGCTGTGGGCCCTTCCACACCGCAGTTCCATGAGCTGTTGTGCGACTCGCCGTCCTGGTTGTCCTCACCGTTGGCCTCGTTGTGCTTCTCGTTGTACGAGACGAGGTCCTCCAGAGTAAAGCCGTCATGTGCCGTTACAAAGTTAATGCTGGCATAGGGGCGGCGTCCGGTGTTCTCATAGAGGTCGGAACTGCCGGTCACCCGGTACGCAAACTCACCAAGCTTCTGATCTGTTCCTCGCCAAAAGTCGCGTATGCAGTCGCGGTACTTTCCGTTCCATTCTGACCAGCCAACCGGGAAGTTCCCTACCTGGTATCCTCCGTCACCTACATCCCATGGTTCGGCTATGAGCTTCACCCGGCTGATTATTGGATCTTGCTGAATGATGTCAAAGAAGGCGGACAGGCGGTCTACATCATGCAGCTCGCGGGCCAGCGTTGAGGCTAAGTCAAACCGGAACCCGTCTACATGCATCTCCTGTATCCAGTAACGCAGCGAGTCCATGATCAGCTGCAGAACGTTTGGGTGCTGCATATTGAGGCTGTTTCCGGTACCGGTGTAGTCCATGTAGTAGTGGGCGTCCTCGGTAACCCGGTAGTAGGCGGTGTTGTCTATGCCTTTCAGCGACAACATAGGCCCAAGATGGTTTCCCTCGGCGGTGTGGTTGTAAACCACGTCAAGAATAACCTCGATGCCGGCATTGTGCAGCGTTTTCACCATTTGCTTGAACTCCGCTACCTGGCTACCAGCAAACTGCCGTGCGGCGTAGTCGGCATGTGGTGCAAAATACCCAATGGTGTTGTAGCCCCAGTAGTTGCGCAGCCCCTTCTCCTGCAAGTGTCCGTCATGCACGAAATGGTGCACCGGCATAAGCTCTACCGCGGTCACCCCAAGCTTCTTGAGGTAGTCAAGGGCGGCAGGGTGTGACAAACCACTGTAGGTTCCGCGCTGCTCTGCCGGGATGTCGGGGTTAATGACCGAGAAGCCCTTGGCGTGCACCTCGTAAATCACGGTTTCGTTCCACGGTGTGCGGGGTTTTACATCGTCAGTCCAGTCAAAGAAGGGATTAGTCACTACCGATTTTGGCACGAACGAGGCGCTGTCCTTGGTGTTCATTTCCCAGCCGCCGTCCGGCCCACTGTGTGGGAAGATAGCGTCGTTCCAAACTATATCGCCCTGAATTGAGCGGGCGTAGGGATCTATGAGCAGCTTATTGGGGTTGCACAAATGACCTTCGGCGGGGTTCCACGGGCCATGCACCCGGTAGCCGTAGCTCTGACCTACAACAATGTTCGGTAGGTAACCGTGCCAACAGTGCCCCGTGACTTCCGGGAGCTCAATGCGAGTCTCACGGCCATGATCGTCAAAAAGGCATAACTCCACCTTCTCGGCAAGTTCAGAAAAAATGGCAAAGTTTGTTCCGGCTCCGTCATATGTGGCGCCGTATGGATAAGTTCTACCGGGTCGTATTTCCACGAAAAGTCTCCTTGTTGTCTGAGGCATGCACTACTGGCACACAAATTCAACGCTACCACACATGGTGTGTGACCGCAACACGGCCGGGAGCGGCAGCACGGCCGGGAGCGGCAGCACGGCCGGGAGCGGCACGCTTGCGGGGGTGGTATGGCGGCTGCGAGCGGTGGGGCTGTCCCAACGGCGGCACAGTGAGGACTGCTGCAAACTGCAAATTAAAACACGCTGTAGGCAAAATGATATCACTTTGCTATCATTTTGCCCCTATACGCGCCCCGAACGAGACTGTACTTACCTCGGTGGCGACCGATCGAGCTCAGGTCGGTACCACATTGAGAACTGCTGCTACGGTTTGGTCAGCTTGCAGGGCAGCGCGGCTCCCGGTAGAATTGAACCATGAACAACACGAACCAAACATCTGAGGACTTCCTGCATCTCGTTGAAACGACCGCTCGCCAGGCCGCCAAGACCGCGGGCGCCATTGCTTTGAAATATCTCAACGAGAGTTCACCCCAGGAGAAGGGCGCCAGTAACAACATGGTTACTCGAGCCGACATAGAGGCGCAGCAGGCCATAGCCGACTGCATTCGGGGCACATTTCCCGAACACTCCTTCTTAGGGGAGGAGGGCGACAAGGATGCCGCAGTCGAGGCGGCACTGAAGGCCGAGCACCTCTGGGTGGTTGACCCTATTGACGGTACCAACAACTACGCTCAGGGCATTCCGTTCTTCTGTGTCTCCATTGCCTATCTCTCACACGGAGTACCACGGTTTGGGTTGGTCTATGACCCCTCACGCGAGGAACTGTTTTGTGCACGCAAGGGCGGGGGAGCCTACCTGAACGACAAAGCTATTCGGGTATCACAGGCCTCTGGAATAGACGGTGCCATAGTTGCCACCGGTTTCGCTTACGAACGGGGGGAGTATGTGCGGCGCACGCTCCGGACCATACAGGCCCTGTTTGATCACAAGTTGCGCGGAATACGGCGCTTTGGGGCCTGTGCTATTGATCTGTGTTGGACGGCCGCTGGACGGCTGGACGGCTATTTTGAGTTAAAGCTTGAGCCCTGGGACTACGCTGCCGGGATGTTGATTGTGGCAGAGGCTGGCGGTAGGGTGAGTGACGCCGAAGGTGAATCCTTGGCAATTGGGGCGCCAGCGGTTGTTGCCTCGGCTCCCGGCATGCACGACGCCTTGCTTAAGATTATTGATGAGGCACAGTAATGATTCCCTGCCGTTGATCTACGAACACCTCACTGCCTTCATGCAGGAGCCAACTTAAGCCGCCAATACCGTTGACACAGGGAATGCCGCGCCGCCGCGCCGCTAAGGCACCTGTGCTCAGCCGCCCCGGATCCTCCTCTATGAGGAGGTCTACCTGTTCAAGAAGCGGTTCAAAGGCCGGGCGGTAGCGTCTGCATACGAGCACCTGTGCGGTTGGCTCTGCCTGGTTGGTGTCTGCGCGGCGTTCTGGCTCATTGGCTCGGTCAGCCCTCGCGGTGGATGCGTGTACCGCGCCCAAAAGTGCTTCTGCGTGCCTCACCACTCCGTGTAGGAGCGGCGGACGTTGGGCGGTGCTGTAGGCTGCTATCCCATACAGCTGTCGAGCTGCGACACGTGGCTGGGCACTGCTGACATCAACTGTGTCCGGCGTTGCTGCAAGCAGCTCGGTTCGCGCCGCCGTAGCGAGCTTGACCAAGGCGCTGTCGATTTCTGCTATGCCCTGCTCGTTGAGCAGGAGGTCAAGGAAGCGAAAGGGATCATCTGGGGCGGTTTCACGGTTGTAGGTGCAGGCAAAGCTCACGCAGTTGGGCAGCGCGTAGAGTTCTACGTTGCCGTCAGCTGGATTCTTGGCGGCGCTGGCCGCCGCCGCGTAGGCCGCGGCGTTGCTGGGGGCCGCCGCCGCGCCAGTTGTCTGGAATGCCAGCCCAAGCCCGCTCCGTGTGCTGTCTGGAATATGCTGTTCCAACGCTACGCAGGCGACCGCCTCCTTGAGCAGATCAATGCGCGCAGCCTTCCCTGGGAGTCCCGGCTCACCTCCAAGAATGGGCTGAAACTCTCCTGCACTACTAAGAAATCCCACCTGCACACCGCAATCGCCAGGTAGCTGCGCCAGTATAGCCAGTGCTTCCGACTCCAGGCTTGGATACAGCGGACGGGACAGTGCTTCGTAGCGGCAGAGGATTTCCAGTTCGCACCGCAGGCGTGAGCCCGCCAGGGGGCAAAACCGTCCGGCCCTCACAGCAATCCACCCGCCTAGTTGGGTGCCGCTCAGTTGGCTGGTGTTGAGGAACTTTTGAACCCAGTCGCTGGGAATGTGCACAAGCACGGGGGCGTTCATGCTGGCGTCTCCGGGGCTGCGGTATCTGGCGGGAAGAGCTGTATCACTGTCTGAAAGTCATGGACAATGTCGTAGCGCTCCACAGCAAGTTGGAAAAATGCGTTGGTCTCTGCATCTATGAAGGAGGCGAGTTCTGGATACTTGGCAAGATAGAGCGAACGATACGCTGGCCGCTGGGACTCCCCAACCTGAGATGCGGTACCGCGCGCCTCTATGCCGTAGGCCTGGTGCAAGGCGTCTGGGTCGTCACTGCGATTGTCCACAAACAAGGACGCGTGTGGTTGCTCAAGCAGGAACTTAAACTTCCGGCTGGGACGTGGGGTAACAAAAAGCAGGGTAGCTAAGTTGTCGGCTGGCGCGTAACACACAATTGTGGTGTGCGGATACTGTTCCCCGTTGGTGGCCAGAATTCCGTATCGCTGCTCAGCAAATATTCTACGCAGAACCGTGTATAACTCATCTGGATGTTTCATGTGTTCCTCTCTTTGGTGCCGGCGATAGTATTGGTAGTGGCGCTGGCGGCTCTGCTGCTGCCTGTGGCGGTGCTGATGTTGTGGCTGGCGGCGGCAGACTCTACCCAGTTCAGCAGGTGAGCAGCCGCAGCATGTGGGCCACCGTTCTGACGAATGATTCCGCTCCAGCGACGACATCGTTCCCGTGTCTCACGTCCTTCACAGGTTTCAAACGCCATGCGCATGTCGTAGGGGTCAAGCGCATTTGGATCAAGCACTGCGCCAAGTCCATGGCGTTCCACATCATATGCCACACTGAACTGGTCACTTGAGAAGGGTAGCACAATCATGGGCACTCCGTGGTAGAGCGACTCGCTAAAGGAACCTACACCTCCGTGGTGCACGACAAACTCGCACTCGCTAAGCAATGCCTCTTGTGGAAGAAAGGCATGTACCTCCGCAATTCCGGTGAGTCGATTCTGGAGCTCCGCCAAGCCTGCAGGGTTGTCGGTACCGCCCCCAACCAGTATGCGCAGATCCGGGGCCAACTCCTTAATCATGCGCGCACTGCTTTCCAGCACGTCGTGTCTGCGTGACAGAAAGGTGCCAAGGGTAATGAGCACCGTTGGTGACTCCGCGGCAATGCCTTTGAACTGGGCAGGAAGCGGGGCCGGTTCAAATCCGTACCCGGCATGAAACTGTTGGGGTGTGTCGCTGCCAAAGCTGGCGCCAGAGGCCCCGGAGCCCCCACTGCCAAAGCTGGCGCCAGAGGCCCCGCCCCCGGGGCCGGTGCCCCCGGCGCCCTCACTGAAGTCGGGGTAGTTGTAAATGACCCCGTGCGAGGCAAGCAAGGCAAAGGGGTACTCCGGCGCCCGCTGCGGCACACCACAGGCGCGCGCAACATCCAGAAAGCGCTCTGCAAAGCGTGCCTCCACCTCGGCCGCCACGCTCTCAAGCTGCGCCTGGTCACCAGCGCATATCTCAAAGCAGGAAGGCCAGACCGGCGGCACTGAGTAGAGTCTGCCCGGCACCGGAATAGAGTTTGGGTGTGGTGGACAGTACGCCACAAAAGGCAGCCCGTGCAGATGCAGTGCCAGAGACACCCCGTACGAGAGTTGGTCTACCACCGCCAGGTCGGGTTGAAGCTCCTCCCATAGCGCGCCCAGGTCGCGGTACAACTCCTCCGGGTTTGCCAGCATGTCCTCTAAGCGGTGCCGCCCCTGGGTTATGAGCGTCTCAACCGGGCCACGGTAGCTCGCATCAATGAACTCCTGGAGTCGCTCCTGCTCCCGCGCCGCGCCGACTGTAGCCTTGCCCGCGGAGCCGCCGCCGCTGCTGCCGCGGGCTCCGCTATCCGAGCCAGCGCCGCGGCCGGCGTCCGAAGTTGGCAGGTTCGCGTTCTTGTTAATCTCAAGCTGCCGGAAACGGAGTCCGGCCTGCTCAACCTCGGCACGAAAAGCCTCCGAGCTTGCAACCGTCACATCTGCCCCTCCGGCCGCGGCCGCGCAGGCAATAGAGAACATGGGGCGAAAGTGCGAGTAAAACGGCGGTGCCGCTATGAGTAGCTTCATAATGCTGTACTCCCTGTGTGGGTCTGTCTAGTGCGTGAGAGATGTTTATGGGCCAGTGTGCTATGCGCCAGTGCGGCCTCGTACACGGCCGCAAGCTCGGCTGCCGGGCCCTCCAGCGAGTAGCGTTTGCGCACCGTCTCGCGGCCGGCCTCTGCCATGTGATGCAGCTTGGTGCCGACCGGCGAGTCCGGGTGCAGGAGCGCTCCGAGCTCGGCCGTGAGTGCGGTGATGCTTGATGTGTCCATGAGCAGGCCGTTGCTGCCGTGGCGGATATAGCTTGGAGCCCCGCCTCGCAGCGGTGCGCAGACCGGCAGGCCCGCCGCCATGGCCTCAAGAATTGAGAGGCCAAACTCCTCCTTGGGACTTGGGCAGACGTACACATGCTGGCATTCCGGGGTTGACTGCAGTGCAAAAGCCGCCTCTAACAGCCGCACCTCGTTGTTGGCCAGAGCCCCCACCTGCAGGAAACCCGCCCGTGCCTCAGGCGGTGCCGCCGCCAGGATCCGTTCCAGTTCCTCGAGCATACTCGTTTCGGTGGGGTTCGGTGTTCTGAGGTCACCGCCAACTAGGACAAGGTTGTAGCGGTGATACAGTCCACTCTCCAACCAGGCTTGCAGCAATTCCGGTTGTGCCTTAGCCGGGTGCAAACGGCCAACACATAACAGCACCGGCAGGCCTCGCCGCTTGCCCGACACCTCGCCGCGACCGCTCGGCGTACCTTCGAGCGCTGCATCAATAATGCCCCATGGGTCAATGTCGGAAGGAAGCTTGTCAATAAACTGCACGCCCTCGTCTATGCCAACCACACGCCGTCCGCCTACATTCTCAAGTTGCGGGAAGTAGGGGAGCAGCTGCTGCTCAACCGCGCTACGGCCTATACCCACCATGGCGTCGGCCCGCCGCACCAGTGCGTCGCCAATTTTAATGCGGTAGACCAGCGTGGCCGCATCGGCCGGGGTGCGGGGAATAAACTCGCCGTCTGGGCCGCAGAGCGTGCGGTGAGGGTCGGGGGTAATGGTAGCCACCAGAGCGCAGTCGGTGCGCATGGCCGCTGCCGCCGCAGCGTATGATGCCCCGTCAATGTAGCGGGTATGCACAACTGCAGCTAAGGGCGATGTCTCTCGCTCTGCCTTGAGTGCCTCGCTCAGCATGGCTCGCAGTGTTGCCTCGTCCGAGCGAAAGGCGTCGTTCTGCCCATTGCCAGCATAGTTAAGTCGCCAAATGACATGCCCGGGCCCGGCCTGCTCACGTGCCTGCACAGTCCGGTGCTCGCCGTTTGTGTCCCGCCCCACCAGCGTTGTTACCTCAATGTCGTAGGGGCCAGCCGCCAGGGCGTTGCCAACCTCGCGCACCAAGGTTCCCAGGCCACCGCCGGAGCCAAGGCCGCTGAACATGGGGTCGCCGTAGAACATGGTCTGGAACAGCTGCATGCCGCGGCGCTGTGACTGCCCACTGCGTCCCTGCGGCCGGACTCCCAGCCCGAGCGCGTCATTAGGCGCGCCCTGCTCCCTAAGCAGCGGCAGGAGCTCCGGTGTGGCGTCCGTCACTACATCGCCCGAATCTGGCCCGAGCAATGCACGAAACAGCTCAGCGTATGAACCGTCGAGAGTTCCGTGGTTGAGGTAGTGCTCGTGCCGAAGCTGACTAAATGCGTCCATGCTCCCGGCAATATACTACCGCTACACCACCAAGAACACTATGATTCCCACAATGGCGGCGTTCAGCAGACAGTAGAGCAGGGTGTTCTTAAGAATTGCACCTTCCTGCCCGGCTGCTCCAACGGTAGCTGCACCAATAATTGCCTTGGCCGGTGCAATAGCGCTTCCAAGTGAGCCTCCCACCGACTGGGCCGCGGCCAGAATTGCGGCACCCACACCCAACTGCAGCGCAACCTGTTCCTGAAAGGCGCCAAACAAGACGTTTGAGTTGGTGTTACTGCCGGTCATGAAGCTGCCAAGGACACCAACCAGCGGTGAGAACAAGGGGAAGAAGCGCCCAGAGAAACTGGCTACTCCCGAGGCCAGCACCGAGGTCATGCCAGAGTCGTTCATTACCAGCGCCATCATGACCATGAGGCCAATGCTAATGGTTGCGGTCCAACACTGCTTATGACTGTCGCGTGCGATCTGCCGAACGGTGCTGCGGTCGAATGTGGTCTTGCGTCGGTAAATCAGCGCGCCCAAAACAGCAGCCGCCGCCAGAAATGGTGCCGGGTGGCCAAAGAGCCGGATTGCCGCATAGTCCGAGACCGCTCCCACCTCGTAGCCAAGTGCCGTGCTACTTGCCGGAAAGGCAAAAGCGAGTCGATATCCCCCCAGCGCAGACTTGACCGCCGGAACCTGCGACAACGAGACCAGTACCACCAGAAAGATGTAGGGGAAAGCAGCCGTGAACAGCCCCATAGCGTGCTGCTTGCGGGCCTCACCCAGGTTCTGTGTCTCTGCACCTTCGGCGTTTTTGCCAAAGCGTGAAAGACGTGAGTAGAGCGTTATAGCTATGACACCGGCCGCACCGGATGCCAAGGTGCCCAACTGCACCGCACCAACCCGGGTGACCACAATGAGTGTAAGCCCCATGGCCAGGCTGCTCAGCAGCACTGCAGGCAAGGCCCTGCCGACATCGCGAAAGCCGCCATGCATATGTGCCACCGAGAGCCCGCACACCAGAATCGGACTTAAGAACAGGATCCCAAGCCAGTAGGTGAGTTCGGCGGGAGGAATGTTCACCACGAGCTGCAAGCTGAAGTATGAGGACGCCATCGACCCAAAGGTCACGCTCCAGGCATGCCCCACCAGCGCGGCCGAGGCCGCCAGCACCGGGTTAAACCCAATGCCCACGAGTAGGGGCGCGACAACGGCCACCGGCACCCCAAAGCCCGCAACGCCCTGCATAAAGGACGCAAAACACCACGCCAGCAGCAGCAACTGAAGGAGTCGGTTCGATGTAACTGCCGTCAATGTGTCGCTGATCACCGATATCGCGCCAGCATGTCTGACCACATTATAGAGCACCACCGCAGTCCAGATAATAAGAACCACAAAGAGTGCCAGCGCCAGGCCCTTGCCGTTGGCTATCATAATGCCGCGCGGGTCAGCCCCGTAACGCAGTACCGCAACTGCCATGGCCAGCAGCCACGCCAGCAGAGCGGCCGGGCGAGTTTTCATTTTCACGCCAACCAGCAGCACCAACAGCAAGGCAAGGGGCGACAGCGCAGCCGCCCAGGAAAGAGCATCAATGGGTAGTACAGAGTTCATGGCCACGATCATACGCCCAATTTCTGGCAAGCGCCAGATAAATGAGCAACAGAGTTCAAAAGAATTATTTCAAATCGATACTTTCAGCATGACTCCCCCAATAACTGGTGGTAGACTAATAGTTGAAGCAGCCACAAAAGAATAGAGGGGGAACCCATGAGAACTCAATTCAATGTGCGAGCTGGCTTTCTTGCACTCCTGCTCAGTGCCACGCTCCTTAGCGCCTGCAACTGGCAGGTACCCGAAAACGTCAACTTTCGCGGCAGCCCCCAAGTCTCCATCCCCCTCGGCAGCGCCCTCTTTGACTTTGACGACTTGGTGAATGTGGCGGAGCTTACTCAAGGCTTTGAAGATGCTTTGGGTGGAGGAACCGGGTTTACGGGGGTTGGTGTTACGGAAGACAAACCCATTACGGTGGCCGCGACCTTTGAGTTTCCAAG
>REEM01000178.1 GCA_007695055.1 Spirochaetaceae bacterium
CTCGGCCAGGTTCGGCAGCGGGCGCAGAATTATGGTCTGGGCAGGCTGTGCGTCCGCCCCTACGGCAGCCCCAGCGGCGGCGCCCGCAGCCGCACGGTCAAACTCCACCACATCGTAGTGCTGAGAAAAGCTGAAGAAGCTTGGCCGGTGTTGGGTAAGCCGCAGGTTCAGAGTTATCACAAAGAAGCTGCTATCAATGCCGTCAAGCGACCACGGCTGCTGGTCCCAGACAGCATCGGGCCGATGTATGTCCTGCAGGCTCTCGTTCATGACAACCTGACCGGTATCACCATCCATAACAATGAGCCCAATGAAGCTCACGTCTTCCGGCACCCTGAACCCGGCCGCCTCCACCGCACTGAGATCCAGCCGAATCTCGGCCGGGCCGTCCTCAAAGTAGACCAGAAGATCCTCGGTCTCTATGGCACCTTCCGGCACAGCGGGTGGCGCCGTGACACCTGCCCCGTCGGAAATCCGGCTCGGTCCGGAAGCACAGGCACCCAGCATGAGGCTCACAGTAAGCAGCACGAGCCCGGAAACAATCCGTGCGGTTACCTTTGGCCGGAGAAGACTTGAAGACATAAATACCTCCTCAATCTACTTTGTATTTAGTTGATTTTATGCACAAAACACTACCATTGATAGTTGGAGCACGCAACAAAATTAGCTGCTGGCCATTCCCAGGGGGCCGGGTCGACGAGGGGTGGCCCGGCGGTGTAGCATGGCGTATGCAGAATCTCTCCGACTACCGGGCAGACCGGAGTCACTTTCTTCCAACACACTCCGAGGATCTTAGCCGGTGCGGGCTCGCTCCGGGAGACCTTGACTTTATATTTGTCTCAGGCGATGCCTACGTAGACCACCCAAGTTTTGGCCCCGCCCTGCTGGGGCGAATGCTGGAGAGCCATGGCTACCGCGTGGGAATTATTGCGCAGCCGAGCTGGGGGAGTCCGCAGGACTTTGCGCGGCTTGGGCGGCCGCGGCTGGCTTTCCTGGTGAGCGCCGGGAACATGGACTCCATGGTTGCCAACTACACCGTGGCGGGCAAGCCGCGGCGAGATGACGCCTACAGCCCAGGTGGCGAGGGCGGCCGCAGACCGGATCGTGCCACGCTGGTGTACTGCACGCGCATTCGTGAAGCCTTCAAAGGGGTCGATATTGTTGTCGGCGGCATTGAAGCCTCGCTGCGCCGCTTTGCCCATTACGACTTTTGGGCCAACAAAATGCGGCGCTCCATTCTGGTAGACTCCAAGGCGGACCTGCTGGTGTATGGCATGGGCGAGCGGGCGATGCTCGAAATTGCGGCCGAGCTCAGCCGTGGCCGCCGAGCGGCGGACCTCACCGAGATTGCTGGCACGGTATACAAATGCCGCGCCGAGGACGCACCCGGGGCTGGCGCCAACGGGTCGGCAAACCCGCCTGGAGCGACCGGCGCCAACGGGCCTGCTGGCTCACTCGGCGCGACCGGGGGCCCCCGGAAGACCGGCGCCGCCCGGAAGACCGTTAGTTTGCCCGACTGGGACACACTGCAGGATAAGGCGCGCGGTAAACGTGCCTATGCCGAGAGCTTCCGTGAGCAGCACCGCAACACCGACGGACTCAATGCCGATATCCTGGTAGAAGCCTATGGCCCCTGGGTTGTGGTGCAGAACCCGCCACAGCCGACCCTCTTTGGTGATGAGCTGGATCATCTCTACGAACTACCCTATACCCGCACCTTTCACCCGGACTACCTTGAACTTGGCGGGGTTCCTGCGGTGGAGGAGGTACGCTTTAGCCTGGTCTCGGCACGCGGCTGTTTCGGCGGCTGCAGCTTCTGTGCTCTGACCTTTCACCAGGGGCGCCGAATTGGCGCCCGTAGCAAGGAGAGCCTGCTGCGCGAGGCCCGCCTCCTGACCCAGCTCCCCGGCTTCAAGGGCTACATTCATGATGTCGGCGGTCCCACCGCTAACTTTCGCGCGCCAGCTTGCGAGCATCAAGGTAAGCATGGAGTTTGTAAGGACAAGCAGTGCCTCTTTCCCGACGCCTGCAAGCAGTTGAAGGTAGACCACACTGACTACCGGGACGTCCTGCGTGCGCTGAGGCAGCTTCCTGGAATCAAGAAGGTGTTTGTCCGTTCCGGAATTCGTTTTGACTATCTGCTACTGGACAGCGACCAAAGTTTTCTGCGTGAGCTCTGCACCCACCATGTCTCCGGCAAGCTGAAGGTTGCACCGGAGCATATTACGCCCCAGGCACTTTCGGCCATGGGTAAGCCAGGCATGAAGGTGTATGAGAAGTTTCGTCGTGCCTTTGAGAAGGTGAACACCGAGATCGGTTCCAAGCAGTTTATTGTGCCGTACTTCATCTCAAGTCACCCTGGTACGACTCTGCGAGATGCGGTTGCACTTGCCGAATACTTCCGTGACCAGGGCGGCACCCCCGAGCAGGTGCAGGACTTTTACCCCACACCCGGCACCGTGGCCACCTGCATGTACTACACCGGCATTGACCCCCGCAACGGCAAAACGGTTGCTGTCACCACCGAGTACGCCGAGAAAGCAATGCAGCGAGCCTTACTCCAGTTCCGCGACCCCAAGAACTACCGCCGCGTGCGGGAAGCACTTGAACAAACCGGCCGCACCGACCTCATTGGCACCGGCCCCAAATGCCTCATCCGGCCTTACCCACCGCGCACACCCGGCCGCGACGCCCGCAGTGGCGGCAAGCCCGCCAAAGCCACCAAGCCCGGCCCCGGCCCCGGCGGCAAGCCCGCCAAGCACCCGGCCAGCAAGTCGGGCAAGCCACGGCAAAAGCGCAGCGGTCGAAGTTATTGAGAAATAGGGGGGAAGACCTCGCTCAGGTCAATTGATAGTTCCGAGACGGCGCTTGCGCGCAGTGTGTCGGCTGGCCCATACACCGCATCACGCCGGAAAACGCCCTGGTCTTCGGCACTTTTCCCAGTACCTGTACCTGCGCCAGCTCGGGCGGTGGCCCCGGCCCTGGTGTTGCTCGCCTCGGAGCTTTCAAGCAGATAGACCTCTACCAGCCGTTCATCTTGATCCACAATCCAGTATTCGCGCACACCATAGCGCCTGTAGAGCTCAAACTTGCGGCCCCGGTCTATGAGGCCGCTCTCCGGCGAGACAATCTCCACCACAAGATCCGGTGCTCCGGTCATGCCTTGTTCGGTGAGTTTGGTAGGGTCACAGCTAACGGTAATGTCTGGTTGCACCACGGTTGGGGTCTGGTCGTGGCGGTCATCACTGAGTTTTACATCAAAGGGCGCTGGGAACACACTGCAGTCCCGCTCCCGCATCTGGGCGTAGATTTGGTGAAATAATTCCCCCGCAATTTCCTGATGCCTCCGCCGTGGTGCAGGCGACATTGCGTACGCGACCCCGTCAATGAGCTCATAGCGTTCCCATTCCGGCCAGCTGAGGTACTCGCGCCAACTGTATCGTCGCTGTTCCTGGACTTGTTCCATAGGGTAAGTATGATATGCGGAGGTGCTTTCGTAAAGCCCAATTGTACCGCGCCGCAGGCATCCTTGCGGTTCGGCCGGGGCCTATCCGGTACCCGCGGGCTCAGTCGAGTAGTGCTGGCCGGAGGGAGTCTACAATGCGGCTGAGTGGCTCGCGCCCTACGACATCGCGGTCAAGTAGGGGGAGGTAAATGGTCGGCTGGCGTCGGAAGCGTTTGGTAATGTCGGCGAGGTACTCACCTTCAAGTTTCTTGCGTGAAATGAAGAAAGGGTGATCTGGTAGATCCTCTGGAAAGACCCGGTTTACAATGAGGCCGCCAACCGGAATATGGTGCTTCTCCAGCATCCGAATGGCTTTCTCGGTCTCCAGAATAGGAAGGCGCTCCGGAATGAGAACAAAGACGAAGGCCGTTTGGCTTGGGTCAAGAAAGTAGCGGCGCATTCGGGCAAACTTGCGCTTACGTTCAAACAGCACCTGTTCAACCGGGTCGTCCGGGGAGTCTCCGCCTTCATGGAAGGTCAGATTTCGCCACAGGGCAGACATCTCGTTGACCTGCTTGCGTCGGGAAATGAGTCCGTCGATCCAGGCCTCCATCATCTCTGGAAGACTGAGCAGATGCAGGGTGTGGCCGGTAGGGGCAGTATCGAAAATGATCATGTCGTAGGTATCTTCTACCCGTGCAACGAGATCACCAATGCGGTCAAAAAGGGCTGCCTCCTCGGCACCCGGTGAAATGCGAGCCATTTCCAGCTGTCGGTCTATCTCTGCTCGTAGGGCTGGTTTTACGCGACTTCGGAGGTTGCGGCTCACACCGTTTATGTAGTCCTCTGCCGCTTTCTCCGTGTCTATCTCCAGGCCCCACAAGTTCTGGTCGAGCCGTTGTTCCTTTCCGCCAATTTTTCGTTCAAGTATGTCTGCTGTATTGTGTGCCGGATCGGTTGACACGAGCAAAGTGCGCCGGCCGCACTCGGCGGCCAGCATTGCAGTAGCGGTGGCGGAGGTTGTCTTGCCGACACCTCCCTTGCCACCGAAGAATAGTATTTTCTTTTTTAGCCAGTCGACCTTTGAAATCTGAGCGCCCATCTTCAGCAGCACTTAAAGCCGTCGAGAGGGGAGTGATCCATTCCCTGGCGCAGATGCCATTCATGGAATTTTTCGTACATGTACGGCAGTAACTCCAAGGTATAGTAGTTAACCGGATTCGGTATCCCTATCATGTCCGAGAAGCACAACAGCATGAACACCTCTTCCTTATCTCGTTTCTCCCGTGCAACGGCGGATCGATACGGGGCGAAGAACACCCCGTCATAGATCTCATTAAAAGTCTTCCATCCGTCGCGGATGCGTTGAGGTAAAGGGCGCTTGTCGTTTTCCATAGGTCGTTCCGCCTTGTATTATTTGGCCGTTTCCGGAACCGTCTCGGTTCCTAGAGCACCACCACCGCTGCCTGCATTGCGGATAGCAATAACCGCCTCAACCATCATCCATAGCGCGGATATCAGGATTGCGCTACCCATGAATGCGAGCATCAGATTCGGGGTTTGTCCTGTCAGGCCAAACCACTGAAAAATGCTCATGGTCATGGCTACTACTGTTACCAACAGCAAGAAGGCCATGGGAAGCAGCGCTGGTAGGATGTTTCGTCCCAGACGGCGAAGATACACAGTAATACAGACCAAGGACAAGGCCGCTAACAACTGGTTGGTGGTACCGAACAAGGGCCAGATCACCAAACCACCACTTCCGGCCTCTGCCCCTGCGGCAGTTGCACCGAATGCCAAGGCCAAACAGGAACCGGCTGCCAAACTCGTTGCAACAAAGTTCTTGCGCAGGATTGGGAGATTAATCATCTCGCCAACCTCACTCAGGATATATCGCTGCAGCCGAAGCCCCGTGTCCATTGTCGTAGCCGCAAAGCTGATAACCACAACCGACCCTAGAATAGTTGCAAAACCGAGCGGCAAGCCTATGTTGGTACCAAGATTCGCAAAGCCTCGAACAAAGAAGCCCGCGGCTCCACCGGAAGCAGCACCCCAGCTTGAGTACAGTCCAGACCATTCACCACGAGTGGCTGCCAGTCCCGCACCGGTGGCAATAATTGCACCAAGTGCCAGAATACCCTCACCAAGGGAGCCAAAGTAGCCAACAAAGCGAGCATCGCTTTCTTTATCTAACTGCTTAGAGGTGGTGCCCGACGCAACCAGCCCATGGAAGCCTGAGATTGCCCCGCATGCAATGGTAATGAACAGGAACGGGATGAGTGACGGGGCGCCAGCTACGTCAGGGTTAATGGCTGGTGCCGACATCGACGGATTTCCAATGAGTACGCCGAGGTACAACACACCAAGAGCAACAAAGAGCTGATGCGAGTTTACATAATCACGCGGTTGGAGAAGCAACCATACCGGAAGCAAGGATGCAATTCCAGCGTAAACAAAAAGGAGAACAACCCAGGTCGCCTGCGGCGCGAGACCAAGGAAAGTGACCTCGGGGAAGGAAAACGGGATGATAGTGCCCAGCCAGACCCAGAAGTACAGGATTGCTAAAGCGACGAGCGAGGGAACAAGCAGCTTTCCCCCACGGCGATGAAGTATAACACCGACGCCCATTGCTACAGGAATCTGGAACCAGATTGGTACTACGCTGCCCGGATTCGCTACGAATAGTCGAGCAATGATAATGGCGAACACCGCATTCACCATGAGCAGCAACAGGAAGATAACGACCATGAAAAGTGAGCGAGCGCGCACACCGATCTGTGTTTCCGAGACCGCGCCCATGGAGCGCCCTTTGTGGCGCGTTGAAATCCAGATGGTTCCAAAGTCATGGATGCCCGAAAAGAAGATTGTTCCAAACACAACCCATAACACGGCCGGTAACCATCCCCAGAACACGGCAATGGCTGGGCCGACAATTGGAGCAGCTCCTGCCACCGAGGTGAAGTGATGCCCCCAGAGCACGAACTTGTTGGTTGGCACAAAGTCGGTGCCGTCCTCAAACTCGTGAGCCGGAGTCTTATAGTTGGGATCAAGCTGATAGATCTTGGTTGCTATGTACTTTGAGTAGACTCGGTATGCGATCCAGTACATGGCGAGACCACCGACAACCAATACAATTGCACTCATTCTTCCTCCCTCTGTCTGTCGCCCATTAGCTGGCTGATCAGACTATCATTTGTACATTCCCACCCAGGGACTCTTAACCTCCTTCACCTTTTGGATGTAGTACCACACAGGTTTTGGATGTCGTACCACAAAAACATCTTAGCAATGCTAAGGTACGGGAGTGAATGAGTCAAGATTTTTGTTGTCAGTACAGCCGCATTTCATTGATCTCCAGGCATTCTGGGGGCCCTCAGCGCAGTTTTTTGAGGATGCGTTCGGTGTCGCGGCCAGCTTGATCCAGGTCGCCAAGCTCGTCGGGGCTGAGCTGCACATTAAGCGCGGCTGCGTTGGAGCCTGCCTGCCCCGGTGAGCTCGCACCGGGTATTGCTACCATGCTTGTTCCGTGTATCTGGAACGTCCAGGCCAGCGCCACCTGTGCGGGTGTGCAGCCGTGATCCGCGGCCACGGCCCGGAGTCGGTCAATGAGTGGGCGTGTGGCCGCCAGGCCTCTGGTGCTAAAGCGCCCCAGCCATTTACGAGGGCCGTGGCTCCGTTTAATGTCTTCACCCTCGTGAAAGCGACCGGTGAGAATTCCCTGCGAAAGAGGTGAGTAGGCTATGATTGTTACCCCCAGCTCCTTGGCCGCATCCAGCACCCCGTTGCGTTCTATCTCACGGTCAATCAAGCTGTAGCGCATCTGGTTGCTGGCAAGCGGCACCCCCATTGCCGCGAGGCGCTCGTGCGCTCTCCGCATGCGGGGCTCATTGAAGTTGCTCACCCCTACCGCCCGTACCAGTCCGTCCTTGACCAGATGTCCCATCTCGGCCGCCTGCTTATCTATGCTCGAGAGGCTAAAGGGTTGGTGAATTTGATGAAGGTCGATGTTGGGTCGTGCGGCCGGGTCAACAACAATGGATGCCAGCGCCCGCTCTCGTGCTGGAAAGGTCTTGCGTATGGAGGCAGCAGTGCGAAAGGCTGGAAACCACTTGTCTGCAATGACGTAGTCCTCACGTCCAGTGCCGATCTCGGCCAAGGCGTCGGCCAGACTCTCCTCCGAGGCTCCGTTGCCGTATACCTCGGCGGTGTCAAACCAGTTGATGCCGCCTTCCAGTGAGGCACGCACAATCTCTACAACTGTCTCTTGCGGAATGGCCGCCCAGTACTTCCCGGCCAGGCCGGTGCTGCGTGAGAACTGCCAGGTTCCAAGGCCTATGGCCGACACTTTTAGTTCAGTTGTTCCAAGCTGATAGGTTTTTTCCATACAACCAAAGTATGGAGCCTGCCCCAGCAAATCAAGTCGACGAGGCCAGCGTCAGTCGACGAGGCCAGCGTCAACGGCCGCTTACTCCTCGTTGACTACGAAACGCTCAATCTGTTCCTGCACTCCACCAATACCTTCGTTGTTTCGCTGGCTTAACTCCACAACCGCGTGAACAGCGCCCCTAATTTCACCGGTGCCACGGGTGATCTCTTCCATGCTGCTGTCTACCTCAGATGCCAGTTCTACCAGATTGTGTACCTCGCTCAGGATAGCGGAGCTACCCACCTGCATCTCCTGGGAGCCGGAAGAGACCTCGTCACTGATACGACGCAGTGTCTCCAGGGAGTTTAGGACAAGCGAGCCGCCTTTGCTTTGTTCGGCTAAAGCGTCACTGATCTGATCTTGAATCTGTGAAACCTGAGTGACTGCAGAGCGAATCTCTTCAAATGAGTGCCCGGAAAGGTTTGCCGTCTCTACTACGGTCTCAATGCGCTGTTGCAAAGATCGCAGCATTGAACCAATGGTGTCTGACTGTTCGGCTGCGTTTTCGGCTAGTTTGCGGATCTCGTCTGATACTACCGCAAAGCCACGCCCCGCCTCGCCAGCATGTGCTGCCTCGATAGCGGCGTTCATTGCGAGCAGGTTGGTCTGCGCGGCAATGCCGGTGATGATGTCATTGGCCTCTCCCAGTCCCTGGGACTGCTGAGAAATCTCTTTAATGATGTCCGTCACAAGCACCAGGTTCTGGTAACCATCTTCCGAGACCCGTTCTAGTGCCTCGAAACTGCTTCTGCTGGTATCCACATTCGAGGTGACCGACTGCACATTGGCCACCATCTCCTCAACAGCAGAGGAGCTTTCCTCCAGGCTGTCATTCTGCTCACGAATAACCCGGTTCAGGCTGTCGATGTTTCCAGTGATCTGCTCCACAGTACTTGAGACCGTCTGAATACTCGCGGTTTGACGCCGATAGCGGTCACGCACCATCTCAATATTTGCGCCGATCTCTTCGATAGATGCGTGCGTCTGCTCCATGTTTGCCGAGAGCCCTTGTCCTACTTCCTCAAGCGTACGAACCGCACCGCGGATACTTACAATGATCCCGTGGAGTTTCTCAACAAAGGTGTTGAAAAACCGTGATAGACGCCCCACCTCATCTTCGCCGCTTACGGTGAGGCGTTTCGTGAGGTCGCCGCTGCCTTCCGCTATATCGCGCAGCACCGCTCTGGTGACGTCCAGTTGACGCAGCTGAATGCGAATGAGGAAAAACACCGCCATTACCATGGCAATGAGACCAAGCACCATGACTGGTATGGTTAAGGAGGTGATGCGGGCAACCGAGGCAAATACCTCGTCCGGCGACACAACCGTACCGTAGACGAGTGGACGTGCATAATTGCCGACAAACAACGGTACAAATGACTTAATTGTCATCTCACCTGTGGCGAGAGACATAAACTCTTGCGTGAAGATTTCCCCGCGCTCTAGACTTGCCAACAGTGCGGGTGTGTCAGGATCATTCCACTCCGGTGCGGTGCGTCCGACACGATCGGGGAATGGGTGGACAATGACCGCACCCTCCGGAGATATCAGGCGTCCAAAGCCCTCTTCGTAGAGTCTGACACCACCCAACTCCTGGTGCAGGGTATCGACAGCAATATCAACGCCCACTACGCCAAGCGCCTCGGTACCGCTCATAATTGGGGCCACCAGGCTGATCATGAAGATATCCTGCCCACCTATCTCCGAGAGATGAGGCTCACTCACATAGTCCCGACCGGATTCAAGAGGCACTCTATAGTACGCCACTGCGTAGAGACTACCGGCCTCAGCCACATCCAGATCTACGCCGCCGTCGGCACGCCGGTAAAGAGACGGCGCAAAGCGTCCAAGCGAGTCACTGCCCATCTCAGTAGCATTGGCAAATGACGCATCTCCATCACTTAGCGCATCAGGCTCCCATAGCGTCCACACACCCAGAAAGTCCTCGTTACGCTCGGCCACCTGGCGCAGCATATGGAGGTACAACGGACGTCGTAGCTCCGGCTCAAGCTCAAAACGAGCGCCCATGATCTGAGCCAAGGTTCGCGCCGCGTCTAGCGGTTTCTCAAGCAGGGCATCGGCCCGGTTAGAGTAGGCCTGTGAGAGAGACTCCATGTATAGGATGGATGTTTGGCGATTCTCTTGAGCTGAAATGGATATACTAATCCAACCCACCATTCCAAAGACTGCAATTAACAGGATGCTCAGTACAAGGGAGGTTTTGAGCTTAATACTCATGCTGCGGAAAACCTGCATCAGGACAACCTCTTTCTTTATAAACTATTTGCTATGGAATTCTTTTGTATCATGTACTTTTAGGTACTGTCCATAAAAACATCCCGAGTGATTACGCGCCACGTGCTATACTTGGCCGGGTACACCACACAGGAGGGGCCTATGCAACCGCGAACTCATGCCAGCCTAACCGAACTTGTAGGGACGGTAGTTGGCACGAGCGCGGTTGCCTTTGCGGCCGTCTGGCTTCTGTGGTTTGTGGCTGGACTCTTTGGTATACCGGCCCAAGGAGTTACTCCGAGCGGTACCGTGGTTAATTTCACCTGGCAAGTGCTGCTTGTCATGAGTGCCGGGCTCTCAGCAGCTTCCGCGGGAGTTGTGCGGCTGTGCTTGTGGCTGAACCTGAGTCGACTTTTCTTTCTCATGATGGGGGTTGGGGTGGGGCTTGCTGCATCGGTCTTTGCTCTTCTGCGCCCGGCAGAAATCGACATTGCGCCCCGCCTTGTGCAGGTCGGTAGCTACTATATTTTGTATCTTGCGCTCATACCTGTGATGGCGCGAACACTACCGAGTTAGCCTGAGAGGACGGCTGCCCCGTCCTAGCGGCGGCTAGGACAGAGGCCAACGCTATTCCGGCGGCGGCCACCACCAGGCGCGGCCACCACCGAACAAGGTCTGACTCAATGAGTAGTTTGTACCTATTCCTTTCGCTTGCCTTGGAAGACCTTGGTGCCTACTAAGAGCACCTGAGCCACGGCGATCACCACCAGCGAGTAGCTACCAAGGCGCAGCGCAAAGGCGACCTTGTGCATGTCGTGGTGAATTTCTTCCATGTCCTCGGCTATGGCTTCCATGTACCCAAGAAACTCAGGATTCATTTCTACCTGGCCCCAGCTTGCTATTGGAAGGACGAACATCAGAAGCAGAAGTGCTCCGAAAAAGATTGCGGGCTTGTTTGCTCGCGATAAGATAGTGCTCATGGTAAACTCCTCTTGCTGTGCGCATAGTTCGGCGCGTAAAATATAAGTAGGCATGCCTAACTTGGGCTGAACTGTAACCCGGGGTGGCCTCGGTGTCAAGCAAAATTCTATAAAAAAATACCTTGACAAACTGCTCAGCTAATGACAGAGTTATGCCAGGCTAACTTTCTATGATCAAGCTAATACCCAAGAATCGGGACGATAATTCTGTCCCATTGCTTTACAGCGGAATTGGTACACTTTTGCGGTTTCTCATGACCGTGGTGTTTTTCCTTCACCATGGACCGTCCGGAATACGCAAGTGCGCATCTTCACCCCACCTCGTCAGTCGATGTGGGAGTTGCCCAGTGAGTAGTCGTTGCCGAAAGTCTACTGATCGTTTCTAGCCTTGCGTTGGGGGATACTATGAAAGAAACTGAACTGCCAGCAGAACAACCAAGAAAGCTCCTTGCGGTTATACTCCGACTTGAACGGCTTGCTCAGCGCAGCCCTGTATTCAGACGACTCTACACCTTCCTCTTCTACCGGCGTATTCTGGAGATAGAGATCACCGAGGCACAGCTACCAGTTGGCGCACGTGTGCTTCATGTTGGGTGCGGCCCCTTTCCTGTGTCTGCTCTTGCGCTGGCGGACAAGGGCTTCACCGTTACTGCCATAGACCGTGACCCGGAGACAGTCCGTACTGCAGCGCAGAGTTTTGGGGGCCGCGGAATTACCTTTGTCTGTGCCGATGCTCAGGGCTTTGACTACAGTGGCTTCGAGGCCGTGTTTGTAGCGCTGCATGTTGCCCCACGCCGGGAAGTCTTGCAGGCAATAGTCGCCTCGGCCGACCAAGGCACACAAGTCCTTGTCAGAAATGCCCGCGGAGCCCTGAAGAAGGAGTACACCAGCATTCGGGTGGAGGACTGTAAACAGGATATGGAGTCCATCACACATCGACTGCCTGGACAGAAGGAGCTTCTGGTACTTAGACGGCCTTCCTTGACCAGCTTAGCCGCCGCCAATGGTTCGTGTGCCGTCTGTTCTCTGTGCGATCTTTCGGCTCACCAGGGAGGCACCATTTCGGCTGTTCCAGATCTTCCCCAACTGGCCGCAATGGGCTTCCGGCCGGGAAAGGACTGCACAATTGTTGCGGTTCAGCCCTGGGGTGGGCCGGTAATCTGTGCCGTTGCTGGTCGGGAAATTGCTCTGGAACGCGGAGTTGCCGCGACGGTGCACCTGGAAGCCGACTCTGTTAAGCCTTTACCGAGTCATACGCGAGCCCGAGTAGTTTAATGTCCTGTCACAGCTCCCCAGATCTCGGGCCTCGCAATGGACGACAGGTTCTGTTGGTGGGGCCGCCGAATGTAGGCAAGAGCGTACTCTTTGGGCACCTGACTGGCCTGACCGTCTCGGTTGCAAACTACGCCGGAACAACGGTAGAGCTTGCTCGTGGTCGAGGGCAGTTCGGGTCCTGTGAAACTGCAGTCATAGATCTACCCGGAACCTACACCCTGTCTGCAACGAATGAAGCAGAAGAGGTTGCAACCAAGATTCTCTCCTCACAAGCCGACCTGGTTCTCATTGTGGCCGATGCACTGCATCTAGAGGCAAGCCTGTACCTAGTGCAGCAGGTACTCGGCTTAGGTCACAGGGCCGTGGTCATTCTGAATAGGGTCGATGTCGCCGCGGATCGCGGGATTGTGATAGATGCGCAGAGTCTCTCTTGGGAACTCGGCGTTCCCGTGGTGCCGACCGTAGCGGTGCGCGGAGAGGGACTCGAGGAACTGAATCGTGTCATTGCTGACCGGTTGGAGAATCCTGTCGCACCACCGGACGCACCTGCGCACATAGATGACGAAACCCTCTGGCGGCGGGCTGAGGAGATTGCCAGGCGTGTCGAGCAGCGTGTCGAGCAGGGGCTGACGCGGAATCAACGCATGACAAACCGCCTCATTCACCCATGGCCGGGGATACCCATTGCGCTGCTTATACTCACTTTGGCATTTGGCGTCATAATTGGACTTGGCATGGGCGCTCGACAGTTCATTCTGTTGCCGGTTGCCCGTGGATATATCTTCCCCATTATTCGTTCGGCCGTGCTTGGAGTGACGTCGCCGGGGTTCTTGCAAAGTGTTCTCATAGGAGAGTACGGATTCCTCATTAAGGGCATTGAGTGGCCGTTCACCCTCGTGCTTCCCTACGTGGTCTCGTTCTACCTGGTCATTAGCATTCTGGAAGACAGCGGATACCTGCCACGCCTGGCAGTACTGCTTGACAGTAGCCTGAGTCGAGTGGGCTTACGCGGGTCCCATACTATATCCTTACTGCTGGGTTACGGGTGTGCCATTCCGGGTATTCTCTCGGCGCGGGCAATGGGCTCTCACAAAGAGCGGGTGATCCTGGCGACCCTCATTTCTTTGGCTGTCCCCTGTATTTCGCAAACCGGCGCACTGTTCGCGCTCCTTGCGGAAGCCTCGGTCTTGCTCGTACCGGCCCTCTTTGGACTTTCCTTTGCGGTTATGTTTGTGGCTGGCGCAATTATGGACAAGCTGCTCCCGGGCCGCCGCTCACAGCTCGTGTTTGAGATGCCGGTCCTGCTGCGACCACAGCCACGGGTTATAGGCAGAAAGGTGCGCGGCCAGATCATTCACTACCTGTATGACGGTGCTCTGCCCATGGTGGTGGCTGTCGGCGTTGCGGCCATTCTCTACGAGACAGGGGTGTTGGTAGTTCTGGCGCGCCTGCTCTCGCCGCTGGTGACCGGGTGGCTGCGCCTTCCGGCCGAGGCGGCCGTGCCCCTTGTGCTTGGTGTCGTGCGCCGCGAACTCACTGTCTTGCCGCTGCTTGAGATGGATCTCACCTCACTTCAGCTCTTTGTCGGCGCCACGGTCGGCCTGTTCTACGTCCCCTGCATTGCGGTCGTTGCCACCTTGCACAGGGAGTTCGGCCCTGGCGTAGCCATTCGATTGCTCCTACTCACCACCGGCGTCGCCTTTCTCCTTGGCGGCGTCATAGCCCAGATTGGCGCACTGCCTGCCTTGTTTCTCGGGTAGCCCCCGCTCACGCGACCCCCGATCGGGCAGCCCCGAAAAGCGCGAAGACATTTTCCCGACCACTACCAGACCGAAAAGCTATTTTCAAACTAGCTCAGACTCGCGTGAGATAATACAACAAAACTAGTAATATCTCACGTGACCCTGATACTCCGAGCAATTCGCATTTTGGATCTCGTCGTTGGCAAGCACCTGCAATACCGCCCTCATAGTTGACGACTGCACTCCAGTTTTACGAGCTTTTAGGGTAGCCTGGTGACGGCACCGTAGACGCATGCAGGAGCACGGCAGCTACATCGACCTGAGCAGGTGAAGGACTATGTTATGCAAGGTATAGGGACAAAGATTTTCATGGGGTTGGTTACAATCGTGCTTCCGGCGCTCGTCGTTCCGGCATGTGTAAACGCCGACGGCGGCGGAAGCACCGGTGGCGGAGCTGCCGAGGAAATAGAAGTAGTGGTGGAACCGGTGCTGGAGGGCTTGGAGCGGCCTTGGGCGTTGGCCTTTCTTCCGGGTAGGGGCGACCTCGCGCTGGTTACGGAAAGAACGGGGCGGCTCAACCTGGTGAACCTTGCCGACGGCTCGCGTGAACGAATTTCGGGACTTCCAGCCATTGCTAACCCCGGGCGGGCAGGCCTCTTAGATGTGGCGCTGCACCCGGAGTTTGCGGGCGGGGAACAGAACTGGGTGTATATCACCTACGTTACGCAGGGCTCCGGAGGCTACGCTCTTACGCTTGGCCGTGGCCGCCTGGATCTTCCGGGCCGCGCCCTGACCGAGTTCGAAGAGCTTTTCGTTGCCACTCCCTTTGACACCGGAAACCACTATGGGGCACGCATGGTGTTTGACGATGCAGGATACCTCTATGTCACCTCGGGTGACCGGCAGGCGCCGCACCGGCTGCAGGCAGATCACCCCTCGCAGGATCTGCAGAGCTACCACGGAAAGACCATACGTCTGTATGCCGACGGCAGCATCCCGCAGGACAATCCCTTTGTGGGCGACCCAAACGCGCTGGACGCTATCTACACCTATGGGCACCGGAACCATCAGGGCATGGCTATTCACCCCGAGACCGGAGACATTTGGCAGAACGAGCATGGTGAGGGCGACGGTGATGAGATGAACGTCCTGCGAATAAGCGACGGAACTGCGGCAGGCAGCAACTACGGGTGGCCCATTGCAACCTACGGTCGTGACTACCGCAGTGGCGCCGAGATTGGCGTGCTGCCACCCGACAACCCGGACACGGTGAACCCGGTTCACTGGTGGGAACGCGGCGATGACGGCGGATTCCCGCCCTCCGGCCTGGCCATTTACATGGGCGACGCCTTCCCGGCCTGGCGCGGGCAACTGCTTATGGGAAACCTGGCCGACCAGTATCTGGCCCGTTTTGACATAGACAACTTTGGGGTGGTGGACGGCAGAAGCCAGGGGCACGACCATGAGTACCGGCTGCTTGAGGGCCGCGGGTGGCGCATTCGTGACGTGCGGGTGCACCCCCAGACCGGGTACATCTACGTACTGGTAGATGCCAACTCCGCACCGCTGGTCCGACTGCGGCCAGCGGGCTGACTGGGTGGGCTGGCCCCGCACGTGCCATGGGTTTGCCCAGGGCCTGTCCGGCGCCCGGCTGCCTCAAGCGCCGGGCCGCTAAGCCAGGCTACCTGAGGCGCGCCGAGGATGCTCCGGCCGCCGAGTACTCGGGCGCGCTCACCGATATCGTCTTCCCGTCAAGTACGTCAAGCGCACGCGAGATGTCGGCAATGATGTCGTCCGGGTGTTCGGCACCTACGCAGAGGCGAATGAGGTTGGGCGATATCCCGGTCTTGGCGCGGTTCTCCTCGCCCTGCTGCTGATGGGTGGAAATGGCCGGGATTGTGGCAATGGACTTGGTGCGGCCCAGGTCGGTGGCGCGGAAGATGCGCTGAAAGCCGTCAAAGACATTCCGCGCGTTCTGGGGCGACCCGGCAACCGTGAAGGACATGAGGTGCCCGTAGCGGTTTACCGGCCCCTGGTACAGATCGTCGGCTTCTGCATCTACGAGGTACATGTAGCGGCTGGCCAGTTCGTGCTGTGGGTGGCTGGGCAACCCAAGGTACTCCACCGAGGCCACGTGTTTGTGACCGGAGAGAAACTCGGCAACCTTCATGGTGCTGCGGCTCATGAAGTCCATGCGCGAGCGAATGGTGCGAATATCGTTGAGAGCCAGCACCGCGTTCATGGGGCTAATGTTGGGGCCGTTGTCGCGGTTGGGAATGAGTTTGAGGTAGCCGCAGAAGTCAGCCTTCATCTCATCCGGGCCAACGCGGGAGGGAATGCCCTTGCGTGCAATGACCGCCCCAGAAATGCCAAAGCCCCCGCCTGCCAGAGACTTGGTGACCGACTGCACAACAATATCCGCTCCATGCTCAAGCGGACGCAGCAGCGCCGGGGTAGCCACGGTGGAGTCCACAATGAGAGGAATGCCGTGCTTGTGCGCCAGTGCGGCTACCGCGGCGACATCGAAAAAGCTCTGACTTGGGTTGCTGGGCAGCTCCCCGTAGAGAAAGCGGGTGTTCTCATCTATCTGGGCCTCCCACTCGGCAAGATCTGTAGACTCAAATACGCGGCGCCACTGGAAACCACGGTCAGCCTCCTTGCGCTGGGCAAAGTGCTGAAAGGTGCCGCCGTAGACCTGGGCGGTGCCCACAAAGTTAATGGGAGCCCCGGGGCGCTTGGGGTCTACCACCAGGAAGGGATCCACCGCGCTTTGCACTGCCGACATCCCCGAGGAAACGCCAATGCAGGAAGCATCGACCCCAGTCTTATATGACTCAAGCAGGGCCAGGACACCCTCGTAATAGTACATGCTGGGGTTGGCAATGCGGCTGTAACACCAGGTTGGAATTTGGTAGGAGAGGGCCGCCTCCATCTCGTCCGAGTCGCGGTAGCCCTGTGAGGTAGACATATAGATAGGTTCAATGGTTGAGCCCTGGTTGAAGTCCAGCGCCTCCTGCATGGAGTAAATGCCGTGCACCGCAATGGTGTCAAAGCGACACTGCTTCATTTCTGCAATCTTCTGCGCGTGCCACTCGGCGGCCCGGCGCCCGGCCTCAATGTAGTACTCGGTTCCTTTGTTGTTCATGCTTACCTGTATACGCTGAGTCGGGCGAGAGAGCAAGGAAATTCCTTACCCGGTTTTGGCGCCCGCTGAGGAAGGATCCTGGGTCGCACATGAGAGAATCACGTCCGGAATTTGAAATACATCGGAGTATCAGGGTCACGTTAGATATTACTAGTTTTGTTGTATTATCTCACGCGAGTCTGAGCATGGAGCAAAACGACCTTACCGCCCGGCGCCGTTCATGTGGTATCTTGTTGATCATGGTAGTCCTCACTTGGATCGCAATTCTGCTGTGCATGACGCAGTCGGCCACCCTCTCGGGGTTGAATCTGGCGCTCTTTTCGGTGGGGCGCCTGGAGCTGGAGGTGGAGCTTGCTGCTGGCAACCGGCATGCACGGCGAGTGCATGCGCTGCGTGCGGACTCCAGCTTTCTTCTTGCCACAATTCTGTGGGGTAATGTGGCAGTGAACGTGCTCTTGGCGCTACTCGCAGGCTCGGTGCTGGCCGGAGTTGCCGCCTTTTTCTTCTCTACCGTGGTCATTACCATTGTTGGTGAGATCATTCCCCAGGCCTACTTTAGCCGCCACGCGCTGCCGGTAGCCGCAACCCTGGCTCCCGTGGTGCGCCTCTATCAAGTTATTCTGTTTCCGGTTGCTAAGCCTACCGGCCTGGTACTGGACTACTGGCTGGGCCCCGAGGGTGTGCGCTATCTGCCGGAGCGTGATATCCGCAGTCTGCTGCGTCTCCATATGGAGGCCACACAGTCGGACATTGAAAGGCTGGAGGGGCAGGGCGCGCTGAACTTTCTGGAGCTGGACGATATTCCCTTGGCGGTTGAGGGCTCACAGCTTGACCCTGACAGCGTCATTGAGCTGGAGTTCAATGCTGCAGGCAGGGCGATATTTCCGCTCATCAGCCGTGAACTGGACGATGCTTTTCTTCAGGCTGTGGGGAGGTCGGGCCGCAAATGGGTAGTCCTGGTAGACGCTCTCGGTGACCCGCGACTGCTCTTGAACACCGGTGATTTCCTGCGTGAGGCCCTTTTTTCCCCGGGTGAGTTTAACCCACCCAAACACTGTCACCGCCCTATTCTCGTGCGCGAACCACAAGCGAGGCTTGGAAGCATTATTCCGCGTCTGCGGGTTAACCCGCAGTATACTGGGGACGATGTCGTAGATGACGACGTCATTCTGCTATGGACCGACCAGCAACGAATTATTACCGGCTCGGACGTGCTTGGGCGCTTGCTTCGGGGCATTGTGCGAGTTGAACCTGACCCGGCTGGCGAAGAATAGTAGCCTGCACCGCGGATGAAGCTTTTTTGTTGCATTTTGCTGTGATACACTTAGAATTATCTTTTCAGGAAATTGCATTTTTAGGGGGCGCTTATGCACCGCGGTCGAATGAAGAAGAAGGGAGCCGCGTATGTCGCGCTGACGCTTGCAACGCTTTTTGTGATGTTGTTTGCTGCATGCGGAGCGGATGAGCCAACTGCACCGGCCGCACCCGCACCGGTCACCGAGACCCCAGAGCCTGAACCCCAACCGGTCGCCATTGCGCCCGAGCAGATTCCCCCTGCTTTGGTTGCGTTTCTCACCGGCGACGTTTTCCGACGCTTTGTACCTGAAGATGCCTGGGCCTATGTAGATATTGGCGACGAACTAGAAGTTGGTGAGACCATTCGAGTAGATGAAGGCGCCTACGCTGAGCTTCAGTTTGGCGACTTTGCGGTCGTGCGCATAGACGGCAACACGCAACTCCGCCTTGAAGACATTGTCTACAGCAGCGACCGAAACAGAGTTGCCTTAGATGTTGCGCGCGGTTCTGTTATGAGCCGTGTCGACCAAATTGCCGGAGGAGACCGCTTTCGCGTCCGGACGCCGAGCGCAGTTGCTGGTGTTCGTGGTACCAGCTTTGAGGTGAGAACGACTGAGGCCGGTGAGACCGAGGTAGCGGTGCGCAGCGGCCGTGTTGCGGTTGTGCCTCCGGCGGTAGCCGAGATGGAAGACCGTGCCGAGCAGGAAGAAGACCCGGAGGTACGGGCCGAGCTCCAGCGTTACGTCACCGAGATTGAAGAGACCTCCATGGTGGAGGAATCTCAAGAAGCCACGGTCGATGTAGCCGCTCTGCAGGCAGTAGATCAGCGCGTGCGCGCAGTTCAGCAAAGCATAGATGAAGCCGAGGCCGAGATCCCGGTAGAGGCAACTGTAGAGGAACGGCGTGAACTGCGACGGTCGGCGGTGCAGGAAAGGGTAAGCGAGGCGCGAGTTGAGGCCGAACGTGAACCGGCCCCAGCTCCCATCCAAACTCGACCAGCCAGCCAGGAACGGCTGCAGCGTATTGAGCAGGTCGACCGTATTCAGATTATCCCACTTGCTGAGATCGCCATCCGACCGGCACCTGCACCCGAACCAGAGCCCGCACCAGAGCCGGAGCCCGAGCCCGAACCGGAGCCAGCTCCACCAGAACCCGAGCCTGCAGCGGCACCTGCACCAGCACCAGCCCCGGTACCAACGGCACGCCCCGCACCAGCACCAGCACCCGCACCAGCGGCGCGACCCGAACCTACACCTGAGCCCGCACCAGCGCCAGAGCCGGAACCAGAGCCGGAACCCGAACCTGCGCCGGAGCCCATTGAACGGCGCGTCCAGGTCTCAAGCGGGCCCCTCGTAGGGCTCAGCGTTTCCAACACTGGTGTGGTAGTCAGCTCCGACCGAGCTGGCACCCTGCGGGCCCATGCTTCCGGTGGAAATCAACTCTGGAGCGTGAACACCAACAACACCCCCAACGAAAACTCCATACCGGTTGTGCACAACGACCGTGTGTACTTCTCCGGTGCCCGGGAGTTCGTTGTCGTGAACCTCAGTAACGGGAACGTCATTCTGCGTCAGAGTTTGGACTCCGCAGAGGCCCACCTTTTTGGCCGCCGAGTCATTCCGGCCGGAAACGAGCTCCTGTATCCAGCAAACAATGAACTCCGTGTGCTGAGTCCTGACGGTGCGGTACGACGCAGCATTGCCCTCCCCAGCACCGCTGGAATGAGTCCGGTTTTCAGCAACGGCAGAGTTGTGCTGGCCGACAACCAGGGTGAGGTGCTTGTGCTTGGCTTCGGTGATGGGGCGGTACAACAACGCGTTGGCAGCAGTGCCGTTCAACCGGTAGCGCATGCGCCAGCCGTAGAAGGCAACACAGTATTTCTGGCCGGGCGTCGCGGAAACGCGGCCGCGGTAGATATTTCCAGTGCCACGGTGCGCTGGTCGCGCGATCTGGAGGAAGGTGGCAACGTGGGCGTTTTCACCGACCCGGTACTCAGTGCAACCGGAGTGTTCTACTATGGCGGCGGCAGAGTGTTTGCGCTCAGTAAGGCCAATGGACAGAACCTCTTTGCACCGGTGCCCAACGTTACTACCCCGCCGTTGATTCACGGAACTACCTTAGCCTACGGAACCGGCAACACCTTTGTGGTGGCCACCGCCGCCAACGGCTCGGTGCGCCACCGCGTCCCCATTGCGGCAACCGCCACTGGCCGCCCGGTCTTTGACGGAGAGTTCTACTACGTCGGCACCCAGGGCGGCGAACTGCTCATACTCAACCCCGAGGGCTTTTAGGGCTCTCGGGAGTCAATCTTGCCGAGGCGGTCGAGGCCGGGCACATAGTGTCGAAACAGAGTTATCTTCCAATAAAACACTATATATAGCGTTATTTCTCTGTTTTTTACGTCTCACGTAGTGACAGACTAAAAAACTTTTGCTACCTTTCCAATTGCGGTGGCCAGGTGAAGTTTGGTGAAAATCCAGCACTGTCGCGCAACGGTTAAAGTCCGATCCCTGGTCATATGTCCTCTGGACCCGCAGGCTCGCGTCAAGCAGGATTAACGTTCCTTCACACGTCCTAGCTGGAGCCTATCTTTGTATCCTTTAAGGAGGGTAGGCATGGTTAGTTCCAGCCTCGTTTCTTCCATCATTAAGCGCGACGGTTCCTCCGTCGAGTTCCAACCGGTCAAGATCACCAATGCGCTCGCGAAAGCTGGTGCTTTTTCTGGAGAGTTTGGCACAGGTGAGGCTGGCAAACTCACCGAACAAACCCTCGAACGGATTAGCAACCTCGATTCAGCGGAGTTGACAGTAGAACAGGTCCAGGATCTCGTTGAGGAGGTGCTCCTTGAATCCCCTTACAAGGCAACCGCCAAGGCCTACATTCTGTATCGTGAAAAGCACGCCCAGCAACGCAAACGCGACATTTTCAAACGGCGCCTCCATTTGAAACCGTTTGAGTACCCTGAGCTTGCAGAATACGTCGACTCTGTCCGGCACTCGTACTGGATTCATACGGAGTTTAACTACACATCCGATATCCAGGACTTTAAGGTCAATGTTACGGAAGCAGAGCGCTCGGCCATTCGAAAGGTGATGCTGGCAATCGCCCAGATCGAGGTATCTGTGAAGACGTTCTGGGGAGATATCTTTAAGAGATTACCGAAACCGGAAATCGGCTCAGTCGGCTATACATTTGCCGAGAGCGAAGTACGGCACCACGACGCCTATTCCCATCTTTTAGAAATTCTTGGCTTGAACCGGGAGTTCGAGGGAATCAAGAATATCCCCTGCATCATTCAACGAATTCGCTATCTGGACAAGACGAATGCCCTGGCCCAGGGGGAAGAGCCGGAAGAATACACCCTGGCAATACTGCTGTTTGCTCTGTTTATTGAGCACGGCTCGCTGTTCTCCCAGTTTCTGATCATCATGTCGTTCAACAAGCACAAAAACCTCCTGAAGGGGATTTCCAACGCCGTAGAGGCAACATCGAAAGAAGAACAGATCCACGGTCTTTTCGGTATTGACCTCGTCAATATCATACGGGATGAGCACCCCGAGTGGTTCACCCCGAGGATGAGTAACACCATTGCAAACCTGGCTCGGGAAGCCTACAGCGCCGAAGAAGCAATCATCGACTGGTTCTTTGAGGACGGAGAGCTGGAGTTTCTTCCCAGTCAACAGGTAAAGGAGTTTGTGAAAAATCGCCTCAACATCTCCCTGGAAAAGGTAGGTGAACAGCCGCTTTTTGAGGTCGACTCATCTTTAGTTCAGGAGACCGACTGGTTCGACGACGAAGTTGTTGCGACCAAGCACGGAGACTTCTTTGTAAAACGGTCTGTCAACTACAACAAGCGCGCCAAGAGTATTACCAGCGACGATCTTTTTTGAGGAGCACTATCATGGAATGGCTAAACGAACACAGTAGATCTTTTCTGGCAAAAGGATATCTCACCGAAGGGGTAGATCCGGAACAGCGGCTCTCGGTAATTGCAACGGAAGCTGAACGAACTCTCTCGCGACCCGGGTTCGCCGAGAAATTCCTTGGTTATATGGCAAAAGGGTACTATTCGCTCTCATCACCCATCTGGGCAAACTTTGGTATTCCGAAAGGGTTGCCCATCAGCTGTTTTGGTGGACATATATCCGACACAATGAGTAGCATTATGTTCGCCCAGGCTGAGGCGGGGATGATGAGCAAGTACGGCGGCGGCACGTCGGGGTACTTCGGTGATCTGCGGCATCGGGGAGCCCCGATCCGGTACAACGGCTCGTCCTCGGGATCGGTCCATTTCATGCAGCTGTTCGAGACGCTCATCAATGTTGTCAGTCAGGGCTCCACCCGGAGAGGCCACTACTCTCCCTACCTCCCAATTGAGCACCCGGATATCAACGAGTTCCTGGATATCGGTACCGAGGGAAACCCCATTCAGGATCTCACCCATGGGGTGACGGTTACCGATTCGTGGATGCAATCTATGATCGATGGAGATCCCGAGAAGCGCCAGGTGTGGGCTAAGGTGATTCAGTGTCGGGTGGAAATTGGGTATCCGTATATCGTTTTTATTGATACGGTCAATAGAAACACTGTCGATGTCTATAAAGACAAGAACCTCAGGATTACCCACAGCAATCTGTGCTCGGAGATCGCCCTACCGGACAACGATAACTGGTCCTTTGTGTGTGATCTGGCGTCGATGAATGTTCTGCACTACGACGAGTGGAAAGAGACCGATGCGGTAGAGACAATGGTCTGGTTTCTGGACGCGGTGATGACCGACTTTATCACCAAACTGGCCCGGTTGCGGGACTCCGAAGACCCCGCAGACCGGGAGTCCTTTCACTACATGGAACGAGCCTTCAATTTCGCTGTGGACAACCGTGCCCTCGGTCTGGGGGTTTTGGGATGGCACTCGTACCTGCAGTCAAAGATGATCCCCTTTGAAAGCATGGACGCCAAAAAGCTCAATGTGGAAATTTTCCGGTTCTTGAAGGACCGGTCATACCGGGCTTCAGCTGATTTGGCAGAGGAGTACGGCGAAGCTCCGGTTCTGGAAGGCTACGGGCGCCGAAATACGACACTCAACGCCGTTGCCCCTACAACCTCGTCAGCATTTATTCTGGGTCAAGTTTCTCAGAGCATCGAGCCGATCTGGTCGAACTGTTATGTTAAGGATATCGACAAGATGAAAATCACGATTTTTAACCCGGCGCTGAAGCGGTTGCTCAAGGAAAAAGACAAGGACACCCGCGCGGTCTGGAGCGACATTCGCGACCATGACGGGTCTGTACAGCACCTAGATTTTCTCAGCTCCGAGGAGAAAGAAGTATTCAAAACCTTTAGCGAGATTGACCCTATGGAAGTTATCGACCAAGCGTCAACCCGGCAACTTTACCTTGATCAGAGCCAATCCCTAAATCTCATGATAAATCCTGCAATGCCAGCAAAAGAGATTAACAATCTGTATATCACCGCCTGGAAGACGCAGATCAAGACACTCTACTACCAGCACTCAACCAACGCTGCTCAGAAGTTCAGCCAGAGCAAGCTATGCGGGTCTGCATGTGAGGCGTAGCGTAAGGTGTTGAAACTCAATGCCGAGCAGTGCATAGTACAGTTATTCGCGCTGCTGCTGAAACGCGGGCGGCACCAAAGGACGCTCATGTGATAGACACAATAAAACAGCGCCGGTCGGTGCGGACATTTGAGGATGAACCCCTGCGGCCTGCCGATCTCAGCTTTGTTCAAGCACAAACCGTGGCGCTTGGAGAGACCACCGGCCCTTTTGGCCACCGAGTTCGTCCGGACTTCCGCGTTGTTCAAGGTGGACGTAGCTCAGACGGTGAGCGAATTGGCACCTACGGAGTCATTCGCAATGCGCAGGCATTTGTGGGTGTGGTCGTAGAGAACCAACCTGAGGCGATGGTGGACCTTGGCTACCTCTTTGAGGGGTTCATTTTGAATCTCACCGCCCGGGGGCTGGGCACCTGCTGGCTTGGTGGAACCTTTAACCGCAAAACGCTGTCTGGTCGTGTGAGGGTGAATGAGGGTGAGGTGTTGCCCATTATCACGCCCCTTGGGTATCCCGGCTCGCAGGCGGGTCTTCAGGACCGCTTCATGCGCAGAGTTGCCGGCTCAGACCGGCGCAAGCCCTTCACCGAACTTTTTTTTGCCACTGACTTCTCTTCACCGCTTGGACCGGATGGCGCCGGGGACTGGACAGAGCCCCTGGAAATGGTGCGTTTAGGGCCCTCGGCCTCCAACAAACAACCCTGGCGCGTGGTGCTGACATCGGGTGCGGCCCCCGCGGGCGAGGGCGCGCCCGCCCCCTCTGCCCCCGGCACGCCCGCCCCGCAGCAGGCGCATATCTACCTCAGTCGCACTCCGGGGTACGTAGGCAACAAGCTGGGCTTTGACATGCAACGCATAGATATAGGCATTGCCATGCTGCACCTGGAGAGAGCATGGGCCGCGAAAGGTCGGCAGGGTTCCTGGAGCTTTGAGGAGCCGGGGCTCACAGTGCCAGATGAACACACCGAGTTCATAGCGACATTCACTGTTGACCACGATCATAATGCCCGTGCCGGGGAAGCTGACCAGACGCAGAAAGGGGCGCGCTAATGTACGTAGCCCCTGAGCTTGAGGCCAAGGTGGAGCGCTTGCTTGGGGTCAAGGTTGACGGGCTCGCCGAGCATCTTGGCATTGAGTATCTGCATCTTGCGCCTGATCTGTTTAGCGGGCGAATGCCGGTAGATGAACGAACCTTCCAGCCCGCCGGGCTACTCCATGGCGGCGCCTCGGTTGCACTGGCCGAGACTCTGGCCTCGGTAGGCACCGCACTGCTGGTAGATGACACACGCTACACCGCCGTGGGCATGGAGATTAACGCCAACCATCTCCGTCCGGTTCGCAGCGGATTCGTCACGGCCGAGGCCCGCCCCATTCACAGGGGAAAGAGTAGCTATGTTTGGAATATCGATATTTTTGATGATCGCAAACGTCGGATCTGCGTTTCACGTTGCACCGTCGCGGTGGTAGCACTGCGCAACGGCGGCTAAAGGAGCTTCCCCATGTTGGACTACAGAGAACACGCACCTGGCGAGGCCCAGTCCGGCACCGTTATCATGCTGCACGGCTTTGGCGCCAACGCGGCCGACCTGTACTCGCTTCATGGCGTGGTAGACCCTGCGAGCCAGCATCGCTGGGTCTTTCCCGAGGCACCGTACCGCAGCCTCATGTTGGGCGGCGGCCAAGCCTGGTTCCCGCGCGACGAGGACAACATTATGAACGCCATGAGCGGTGAGTACTTCAAGGACATGTCCAACATGGATCCAGACGATCTGCGCCAGTCGGCGGCAGAGATTCTGGAGCTTGCAGCCGCGCTTGAGCTGGACTGGAGCCGCACCATTCTGGCCGGATTCAGCCAGGGAGCCATGGTCGCCACCGAGTGTGTTGTTGGCTCCGGCACCCGCCCCGCTGGCCTGGCCCTCTTCTCCGGCGTTGTGGTCGCTGCCGACCGCTGGCGCAGCTCGGTGGCAGACCGCGCGGCTGGCCTCCCGGTCTACCACAGCCACGGCGAGTACGACCCCATCCTCAGCTTTGAGGCTGGCACCGCCCTGGCCCAGTTCCTCAGCACCGCTGGCGCCGATCTCCGCTCCACCACCTTCCCCGGCGGCCACACCATTCCCGAAGCCGCGGTAGAGGGCTTCACCGGCTTTGTCCAGGAGCTCCTGGGCTAAACCCGGCCTCGGCTCAGGCCGCTTGCACGTCGCCCGCCGCCCCGGAACACTACCGTGGGAACTAAGATATCGTCTTTCGTTGCCAGCGCATGTATACTGGTCATATGAAAACGATGTCGGCAAGTGAGTTTAAGGCAAAGTGTCTCGCAGTACTGGATGAGGTAGGCGAGTCCGGAGTTCGTGTGGTGGTGACCAAGCGAGGAAAACCGGTGGCCGAACTCTCTCGCTACACAGACTCATCCCACACTTTCCCGCAAGAAGCCCTGCGCGGAGCCGGGAGCATTGTCGGCGACATTGAGTCACCAGTGCTTTCCCCCCACAATTAGCTGACCCTCACAAACCTACCGCTTTGGGATGTGCCTCCTCAACTGCTTTTGCAGTGAGAAACGCTTCAAGCTCTGAGCTAAGCGAACCTCCCTCAAGCAGCACTATCTCCTGCCTAAGGACCGCGATGTATACCTCTGTGTCGTAGAGCGCGCGGTAGCTCACGGCCTCGGCGGCCGCCGCCGTGGTGCGCGTAACTGTCGCCTCGCGCGCCGCGTGCTCAGCAAGCGTAGTGGCCGTTCTGGTAATGAGCTCGTTGTCTGGTTGGCTTTGGAGTGAAGGCTCCATGCGAAACAGAAGTGTGAGTGTTGTGGCCTCTGTTTTGTGGCTCAGGTCAACCCTGGCGGCCTCGTCCGTGGAACCTTGCCCATGGAAGGCCCTCATAGGAAGGTGTGTGGGGCCGTGCTCGGCTGTCTTGACCGGTGTGGTTTGAGATACGCATGCATTAAGGCTGACACCCAAGGCCACAATGAAGAGAAGCGTGGAAAAATACCAGGAGTACTTCCAGTTCACTTTTTGCTCTCCCCCAACAACGTATCACAGTCTACCACAACGCTTGGCGATAGTTGGCACGAATGCGTTCATCCCTTGTCAGAAGCACCGCGCCGCATACGGCCGCTTGGGCCGTGATAATGCGGTCAAAAGGATCACGTGTCCACGACTCGTGTGTTGCGCCCAGCACTGCCGGTGCAAGGTTATCCGTATCGCACACAATGCCAAAGTTGTCCCAAAGAAATCCAATGATCTCCACCCCGGCATGCACGAAGGCCGCCACATGGGTGTCAAGATATGCCGTCAAGCTGCGACCCCTCGTCCCAGGCCCAGTCGGCAGCTTCCGCCGCTACCAGCTCATCTGCCGAAACCCGGAGAGTATTATGCCGAAGAAGCCGATCTACGAACGGTGTTGAGTCATGAGCAACAATGCTAAAGCTCCGGCTCTTGTGAGTAATAGTCACCTCATTGCCGGTCTCAGCAATCTCATTCAGCACTGTATAGAGTTTTTTCCGAAGCTCCGTTGCCGTCATGATCGCCTCCTGACTAGAGCGTATTCCCTCAGCGTACGTTGGTCAATCAAGTAGCGTACGCCTCGCTGGGCGCGCACCTGCTCGCGGCAGCTGACAACAGCGGTTGAGAGGGCTGGAATGTTTTGGATTTGCCGGACTATCAGGGTCACGTGAGATAATACAACAAAACTAGTAATATCTCACGCGAGTCTGAGGGTGTAAGGAAATAACTTGACCTCTCCGAGATCCATGGATAACATGTATCCATGGAAAAGATGCAGATACTGTTTCCGGAGCCGCAACTTCACAGACTTCGTTCCATGGCGCGGCGTCAGGATCGGCCCGTGAGCGAGTTGGTTCGGGCGGCGGTAGACACCTGGTTGGCGATGCATGAGTTTGATCCTGAGGTAGCGCCCGAGGGGCCTCCAGTCTACAGCTGTGGTGAGCTTCTGACTCCTGCGTCCAGTTTGCGTGACGCGGCCTACGAGGATTCGGCCCTGCCATGAACAGCCTGGACACTAATATCCTACTTTATGCAGTCAACCGCGACTGTGCTGAGCATGGGGCGTGCAAGGACCTGGTCGACTCAGCGCTCCGAGAGCCTGAGGTTTGGATTGTGGCAGAACAGGTGTGGTTTGAGCTGTATCGGTTACTGCGCAATCCGGCTGTGTTGGCTCGACCGCTTGGTGCCTCACAGGCAGCCGACCTCGTCTCGTGGTACCGCAACAGTTCTGGCTGGATGCAGTGCGCCTGGACTCCACGCCTCATGAAGCAGCTCCACACTCAGTGGGGTCAGGAGCAGTTTCCAGCCCGCCGGAGTTTTGATCTCATTTTGGCGGTGACGCTAAAGGCTCATGGTGTGAACACGCTCTACACCCGCAACACCAAGAACTTTGCCGACCTGGATTTCTTTTCAGTTGTGGATCCACTTGGTGAAATTCTTGACAGACGAACCAAAGCACAGTTAGAATGAACCATGGAGGCGATGCATGGCGTCCATTACTATTCATTCAATAGACGCTGCGCTCAATGAGCGCTTGACCCAGGAGTCCAGGCGGCGGAACACGAGCAAGAATCAGCTCATTAAGGAGCTCTTGGCCCGGGAAATGGGACTGCCGGTGGGCGATGCTTACGCGGATGATTACCGTGAGTTCTGCGGCATCTGGACGGTTGCTGAGGCCGCGGAGTTTGAGAAGAGCCAGAGTGACAACACCCGGGTTGACGCAGAGGACTGGCAGGAATGAGCCGGATCCTGCTGGATACGAATGCATACACCGCCCTCATGGTCGGAGACAGCCGGGTCGCCGACCTGCTCTCCCAGAGCGAGGCAATCCTGCTGTCACCCGTGGTCATTGGAGAGCTCTATGATGGCTTTCTGGGTGGCTCCCGCAATCTGGAGAACCGGCGAGTCTTGCAGAAGTTCCGGTCAAAACCGCGCACAGTTTGTGTGCCCATTACAGACGCCACGGCGGAGTGGTTTGCCGAGATCAAACGCAGCCTGCGCCGCAGGGGCCAGCCAATTCCCATCAACGATGTCTGGATTGCAGCCTCCTGCATGGAGCACGGCGCCCACTTGCTGAGTTTTGACCGCCACTTTGACGTGGTGGATGGGCTACTGGTGAGCAGGCTGCCGGAATCGACCTCTGAAGCACAATGATTGACAGTGCATTCAAGTATATATTATAGTACATACGTATATACGGAGGTGCCACGGTGGCTATGAGTATACGGAATCGGAGGGCCGAGTCTCTTGCGCGTGATGTCGCGGAACTGCAACAGGTGTCCATGACGCAGGCTATCATTGAGGCGCTCGAACAACAGAAGGCACGGCTGGAAACGCAGCAAGGCCGGGCCTCCGGGGCAGCGGCCGGAGTGCAAAAGGCGCGCCTGCTCAGTATCCAGGAGATTGGCACCCGCTGTGCTGCATTGCCGGATCTGGACGCGCGCACCGCAGATGAAATTCTGGGGTACGACGCAGACGGTCTGCCCACATGATTGTTGATACATCGGCACTACTGGCAGTGCTGTTTGCCGAGATCGATTCAGATCCCTTTGCTCACCACCTTGCACAAGATGAAGACAAGTTCATGACGCCGTTTAATGCGCTGGAAGCCGACATCGTGGTAGGCGCCCGGAAAGGGCAGAATGGGCGGCGTGAACTGGAGCTACTGCTACACAAGAGCCGCATAGAGGTGCTTCCGTTTACCAACGACATGCGTGTGCTTGCTGCCGAGGCATGGCAGCGCTACGGCAAGGGCCGTCACCCGGCCGAGCTCAACATGGGCGACTGCTGCGCCTATGCCCTCGCCTCATTCATGAACGACACCCTCCTCTTCAAGGGTGAGGACTTCACCCACACCGACGTGCTAAGACAGTTTTAGCCGTGAAAAACGCTATATATCCCATTGCTACTCAGCCGTACCATAGTACTCCACGGCCAGGCCCGGGATGTGGAGAAAGTGCTTCCTATCTCGAGTCAGGAGGGGAAGGCCGTTTGATTTCGCGGTGATCCCAATAAGCAGGTCCATGGCAGGAATGGGTGTGTCAGCGCGGATCAGCGCTGCGGCGGCCTCCGCATACAGCGTGGGAAAGGCAATATCCGGATAGAGAATGGTGAGGTGCTGCACGAAGTCGGCCACCCGACGCTGCTCAAGCTGTTGCTGCGGAGAGAGGAATGCCCCGGTGCTGAGCTCGCAAACCGAGTACATACTGAGATACAGGCGCGTGTCGCCGAGGGTCTTGAGTGCCATGTGCGCAGGCCCATGAACTCCCCGGGCGCTCTCCCGCAGAAGATCAACGCACACGCTTGTATCAAGAAGCACCTTCACCCCCGGTGTAAGGTTCGGTTGGCTCGGCCGCAATCATATCGTCATCACGCGCCGCAATGAGCTGTTCCACGGTGCTGAGGTACGCATCACTCGCCCCCGGGTGTCCCTGTGTGTCCAGATAATGGAGCAAGGCGCCCGCGGTGTGCGAGGCCGGGACCAAGACGTTCTTGATGACCGTGCTAAATGATTCATTTGAACGGCGCGCGGCCGAGAGAAGCTCATAGGCTTCCATATCTATGGTTATTGTCTTTACCGCCACTTTAAGACCTCCGCCATCCAATCATTCATAACTAAGTGCATGGTAAGTGTACTTGAAACCTGACCAGTCGTCAACTTTCTTAAACAGTTTATGCATTGGCCGGTCGCGCAATCAACTCTAGTTCTAAGCATGCAAGATATATATCTACAGCAAAAGCATTTGACAGAAATGACAATGCGAAAGTATATTTAGCACTAATATGATTGAACGAGCCGGAGTCGACCAGATTAAGGAGCTGACACGCTTCTTCCCCGCCATTGCTCTTGTCGGGGCGCGCCAGACGGGGAAGACGACACTCGTCCAGTCTCTTTTTCCTGACTACTCCTACGTCTCGCTAGATGTTCCAAGCGAGGCGGCGCTAGCCGAGCACGATCCCGACGCTTTCTTTGCACTTCATCCGGCACCGGTCATCATTGACGAGGTGCAGTACGCACCGGGGCTTTTCCGGCATCTGAAGGTTCATATAGATGCAGCGCGACATGAAATGGGCCGCTACATTCTAACGGGCAGTCAGAAATTTGGTTTGATGAAGTCCCTCTCCGACAGTCTAGCCGGGCGTGTGGGAATTGTTAGTCTGGAAGGATTGAGTTTCGCCGAGTTGAAAGCGGCCCATTTGGGGAGCCTGCGGCCGTGGTTGCATCGTGGGGGTTACCCTGAACTGTGGCGGCTTCCGGAATTTCCAGCCCGGCAGTTTTTCGCATCCTACCTTGCGACCTATCTGGAACGCGATGTTCGGCAGCTGTTGAATGTTGGTGATCTACGCGACTTTGAACGCTTTATCCGTGTTCTGGCACAACGGCACGGACAGCAACTGGACTATAGCGCAATTGCGAATGGAATTGGGGTTGGCGCACGCACCGTTAAGGCGTGGGTCTCGGTACTGGAGGCCTCGAACCAGATCTTCCTGCTGGAACCATGGCATGGGAACCTGGGAAAACGCATTCTGAAAAAGCCAAAAGTCTACTTTGCCGACAGCGGGCTGGTCTGTTGGCTGCTGGGAATTGAAGCGGATAGTCTGGATCAGTCACCGTTTGTTGGGCCAATCTGGGAAGGCGCCGTGTTTGCCGAGCTGCGTCGGCAGTCCGGTGCTCTTGGCCTCAACCGGACCTTCTACTACTATCGCGACAATGAAGGTACCGAGGTTGATTTCCTCGTCCTTGGCGGCGGGGCCCGGTTTATAGAGGTGAAATGGACACAGTATCCTGGGACGGCTGATGGACGAAACCTGAAGAAGCTGGCCGGACTGACTCACAGTGGATCCTCACCGGAGTTACGTGACCCAACTCTTTGGATCCTCTGCCGGACCGAACAGGCCTACCCACTTGAGGTGGATGTTGCGGTCACGGCAGCCGGACTCAGTAGCGTTGGCAAGATTCTGACCGGCTGATGATGAGGCGACTTCGCGGCGCCCCACTTTTCCAAGAAAAAATTCCCACACCGGCTGCGCAGGACAATCAGCAGCGCCGTTTTCCTTGTAAGTAAGTAATAGAGGTAACTCTATGAAAAACGACAAACGGCGCGCTGCCAATAAGGGCAGCCGCTCCGGCGACCAGGAGCCAGACGGGCTGGCCCCCAAGAAGCACAACCCGCAGTCTCAGAGCCCACTACCCACGCGCGACCAGGCCCACGACCGCTTCTTCCGTGCGTTCTTCGGGGAGCCCGCGCGCTTTGCCGCTCTGCTGCAGCAGTTCTTACCCTCAGAGCTCTTGAGTCACGCATCTACATCCTCACCGAGCACAAGTCCTACCACGACCGGCGTGCGCTTGTGCAGATTCTCCGCTACCAATCTAGTATCTGGTACCGCGAGCGCGATGAAGACCGGCAGAGGCCTCTGACTGTTGTCTTGCCGGTACTCTTCTACCACGGCCCGCCGCAGCAGATTAGCGGCCGGTTTCACGACGAGTTTGAGCTGCCGCCGGAGTTTCCGTCTTCCATGCGCAGTCGCCTGAACGACTTCACCGTTGAGGTGATTAATCTCAGTACCCGTGCAGATGAACTCATTGGAGGGGATCTGCTCATGCGCACCGCGCTTTTGTGCATGAAGCATATTCGCAAGGGGCTTGCTGCGATTCTTGAGGTGCTCAAACCCTTAGTGGTCGAGTACCGCACAATTGCTCTGCGGCCGGAATTGGATGTATTATTGGAGTACGTGATACGGGCGCTGAATCTTGATTTTGAAGAGTTTGCGCAGGCGGTGAGCGCAACGCAGATACAAGGAGCTGCAGAAATGGGCAAGCAAGTACTGAGCAAGTATGATCAAAGGATTTATGACCGGGAAAAGGAAGGTGAAGCACGTGGCGAACGCAAAGCGAAGAGCCTCATGGCGCAGCGGCTGCATGAAGAGGGCTTTGCGGCCGAGGATATTGCGCGACTCACCGAGCTTAGTCTTGAACAGGTGAGAGAGGCGCTCAAGGGCAGTGTACCTGAGTGAGCGATAGCCACACTTTTACCCGCGAATAAACGGGAACTATCCCACTTTTACCAGGGTAATAGTGGAGAATACCCCACTTTCTTTGACATAGTGAGCGAATACCGGTATGCTGGTATCTATGAAACGTCGCTTGTACGCGGAACTGCAGGCATGGAAGGCCAGCAGACGGAAGCCGCTACTTCTGTATGGTGCGCGCCAGGTCGGGAAGACATATCTCCTTGAACAGTTCGGGCGGCAGGAGTTTGCCGCTTTTCACTACATCAATTTTGAACGTGACTCGGGAGCGGTAAGGCTCTTTGAAGGCAGCTTAGCGCCTAAGGATCTCGTGCCGCTCCTAGAGCTGCATCTTAATGCCACCATCAATCCTCATAGCGACATCCTTGTACTTGATGAGATTCAAGACTGCCCGCGCGCGCTTACAAGTCTGAAGTACTTTGCTGAGTCAATGCCGGAGTTAGCGGTGTGCTGTGCCGGTTCTTACGTCGGGCTGGTGGGGGGTGAGGCATCATTTCCGGTGGGCAAGGTGAGCACCCTCACTTTGTATACCATGAGTTTCCAGG
>REEM01000207.1 GCA_007695055.1 Spirochaetaceae bacterium
CGGGGCTGACCTTGAACTCCGGCTTCTGGCGGCCAGGGGCACTCCACTGGGCAAGTTCGCCACGTGAGGCGGCCAAGCGCGCGTAGGCAGGCGAGGGCAGCCAGACATTGAGTGCGGCAAGCTGCTCTGCGTGGGATCCAAAGGCTTTCTCCGGCGAGGTGTCCAGTGCCAGGCGCCCTGCCGAGTCCAGTACCAGCACCCGGCCCACCAAGGACGCAACGGCGTCCAAGCGGTGCTCTACGAGTATGAGTGTCAGGTCCGGACGCTCGGCACAGAGCGTACCAAGCAGTTCGACTACACTGCGCACGCCCGCAGGGTCAAGGTTTGATGTGGGCTCATCTAGCACCAGAATGTCCGGTTGCATGGCCAGTAGTGCGGCAATGACGAGCCGTTGTTTCATTCCACCCGAAAGCCGGTCAACGCGCTCAAAGCGCAACTCGCTGAGACCGACCGAACTGAGCGCCTCGGTGATCCGCGCATCCATTAGCGATGTATCCAGTCCAATGTTCTCTAAGCCAAAGGCCACTTCATCCTGCACCGTAAGCATGGTCAGTTGACTATCCGGGTCCTGAAACACCACTCCAACCGAGGCAGCGAGTTCGGGCGGAGCAAAGTCCCAGACACTCTTAGCAGCAACGGTGAGCTCTCCGTCTATCTCGGCGTAGGTACTGTGAGGCACCAGTCCAACCAAGCACGAGACGAGGGTACTCTTGCCACTGCCGCTGGGGCCCAGGAGCAACACGCGTTCACCGGGCTCTATACTCAGCGTCACCGAGTCCAACGCAGAAGCAAGAGCGTCCGGGTAACGGACAGTCCAACCTTGGGCCTGTATCGCTAGTTCGGCCACGCGCGAATCACCCATGACCCGTTTACTCAGCGGAACGGGTCTGGTAGTCAACCGCAAGCCCGCTTGTGACCCCGGTTCGGTGCACGGCGCCAGCTAGCACACGGCCAAGCACACCGCCCAGGACCACACCGCTCACAACCCGAATGATGAACATAGTCAGCACCAGCCCTCCGGCCAGTTCCCAGTAACTAAAGCGAAACCAGGTATAGATGAAACTGAATACCGAGGTGCATGCCCCGGAGGCCATGAGCACCGGATATGAGTAGCGCTTGTAGCGGGTGAGTGCAAAGGGCACCTCACTGCCAGCGCCTTGCACAAGGCCGGTGAGCAGCAGGATAGCCCCCGAAGGGTTCCCAGCAAGGATCTGAACAAACACGGTGAGCATTGCGGTACTAAATGCTACAAAGGGCTTACGAATGAGCCACGCTGCAAAAATCGACCCACTGAACCAAAAGCCCATGAGCACATCCATTGCCAATGGCCCGGCAACCGACTGCAGCACCAGCCAAACCTGTACCCATCCGAGATAGAGAAAGGCAAATACGACACCAATAATTGCAAGGGTCACGGTCTCGCGCATGGTCCAGCCCGGTCGTAAGGCTGGTGGGAGCGGTCGGTTGCGTTGCGGCGCCTCTGCTTCATTACTTGTATTGTTTCTGGTCTCGTTAGACATATTCATTCCTCCTGTGTGGTTCGACGCCATGCACTCCCCGTGCCTGCCGCCATATAGCTCTACTCACATTGAGTCTGAGTTCTGTTTTTTTGACGGGCTTCCCTTTGAGGCGGTTAGGTGAATGACCACATGGCCGGTGTCACGGGCTGCTTCTTCAAAAGCGCGTTCCACTGCAGCGAAAACGGCCGCCAAGTCGCCGGAGAGCCGCGTGCAGAAGTTCTTGCTGCGGTCGTAGACCCCCGCCTCTTTGACAGCGCCAACTGTAGCGGCAATGGTATTCATGTAGCCCGGGATCCCTAAGGGATACAGTGAGAACTGGGCATCAATCTCTACGCCGGTAGCGACAGTGGTAGTGGTAGCTGCGGGTGACGTGACTGCCCCGCGGGTTGCACTGTCCGACCCGGCCCCGTTGCTTGGGCCTTTGCTCGGCCCTTCCGGTGTGCAGAGCGGGTCGTCCGGCTCGCCAGGACAGCCGCGTGAGAACAGTGCAGAAAGCACGACATGCCCGCCCGCACGGCAGGCCGCCTCGTAGGCCTTGGCTACGACCTCGAACACCCGCTCGGGTTGTCCCACAACCAGGGTAGAGATATCGTCGGTCTCAATACGGAGATCCTTGGGGCTTCCCATTGCCTTCACGGCGGGAAGGATCACCTCAACAAAATTGTCGCTCATCGGATACAGCGAAAACTGGCACCCACTGAACATATCGGCCTCCTTGTGGCTCGTAGCCTGTGGCCTGTGGCTCATGGCTCGTGGCCTGTGCTTAGAGAACCCGGCATGCCGTGCTTTGGAGGAGGTGACGAAGATGACGAGGTTGCAGAAAAAAGAAGCAGCATGCAACGGGACACAAAAAAAGACGTCTCCCGCTGAGGTTGACGTCTTTTTTGCTCCAGCGCCTTGCGCTGTCGACCATCTCCCTCCGCCGGCATTACCCGGTTCAGGTTCATAGGGTCGAGGGAACGGACTTCCCTCCTCTCAGCCTGCGATATCGCGCAAGCTCCCCTTGATATATGTTGTTTAGAACCTAACTCAACAATTCCCCGGTGTCAAGCACCAAAACCGCAGGTAAGATTTTCAGATGAGGCATTACGGCAGCAACGCCAACCTATGACTCGTACGTTGGTGCAGACGGCAGCTGCATGAACATGTCGTTCGCAACTATGGTGTCATGGAAGCTCAGGAACTCATCTTCCGACAAGGCCTCTGAAAAGACAAAGCCTTGGAACCCGCGACAACCCATGTCGTACAAAATTTGAAGACTCTCGGCATCTTCCACACCTTCTACAATGAGGTCAAACCCAAGGTCTTTTGCCATATGTACCAACGAGCCTACAATGACTCGATCTTGTTTGTTGGTCCGGATGTGCTCAACGAAAAGCCGGTCGACCTTAATCTCATCAAGCGGAAAGCGGTGGAGATGACTCAGTGAGGAGTAGCCACTGCCGAAATCGTCTACCGATATCCGCAGTCCCACTGCAGCAAAGCGTTCCAGGATGCGTGTGGTCGACTCAATATCTTCAAAGAGACTGGTCTCGGTCAACTCTACCGTGAGTCGATTGAGAATAGTTCCGCTCGAAGAAAGGGCGTTCTCAAAGGTGTGAAGAATGGAGCTTGACCGGAACTGCCGCGGAGAAAGATTCACAGATAGCCCAATATCGCCATGCCCGGTTTCTGACCACCCTTCCAACAGCCCGGCACAGGCGTAGAGCAACCACTTTCCCAGCGGCTCTATAAGCCCAGACTCCTCCGCAATCGGAATGAACTGCGAGGGAGGTATTAACCCTTTGGTTGGATGATTCCAACGCATGAGAGCTTCCGCCTCTATTCTAGAGATATGGAGCCTACCTTCATGCAAGGAAGACACAAAGAGCTTGGGTTGGTACAAAAGCCGAAACTGCTCACCAAGCTGGTGCAAGGCAGGCGCTTCTATGGCCTTGAGTATGGAGTTTTGCAGTTCCATTCGCTCTACCGCAGTTTCACGAATAGACTGCCGAAAAAGTACAAAAGGCTTGTGGCGGTCCTTGGCGGCTCCGGCAGCTAAGTCGGCATGGTGCATCAGCTCCGAACGGTTAAGCCCATGTTCCGGGAAGTATGATGCCCCGGATGTGACCGAGACAGACACCGAAAAGCCGGTGAAGCTATGGGGTACAGCAAGTGAAGCATGAAGACTTTGAAGAAGCTCTTGCAGGCTACTCCCTTTCTTCCCTGGGAGCAGGAGGACAAATTCATCTTCGCGCGTGTGAAATACTCGGTCACGGTCGCTCAAGAATGCAGCAATTCGACAACCGGTTTGATACAGAATCCACTCGCTAATACTTGCACGCAAGGTCTTACGTACCATGCCGTAGGTTGGCCCAAGTTGGAGTATGAGAACTGTAAAGCCCTGCAGATCATTGCTGCCAGGCTCCTGGCGGCGGCTGAATCTTTGAACGAACTCTTCAAGTTCCAGCTCCAGACGAAAATGGGTAGGAAGCCCTGACTGGGGTTGGAAAGAAAGCTTTTGCTCAAGCTGGGCCAGACGCTGTTGCGCTATATTCAAGTCCGAACGTAGCCTGGAGTTTTCGCTGCTGAGGTCGCCGTCTCCTGATTGCAGATGTAGATTCTCATGTGCAGTATCGATTACTATGCTCCTGGAAACAAAGCTGCCTGTGTTGTCCTTCTTTCTGAGTATCGGCAGGAGTTCCTATAAACCCGGAGTTACCCGGGGATAAAGCCAAAAAAAAGACAAAATCAACAAGAGGAAATCGCTACCCCCAAGGAGCTCAACGTGCCACAATCATTTCGCCCCGGGCAATGGGCCCTCATTACCGGCGCCTCCAGCGGCTTTGGCCGCGACTTTGCCACCCTGCTTGCCGAGCAGCGCGTAAACCTCATCCTCACCGCCCGCCGCACTGAGGTGATGGAGGCAGATGCCAAGAGCCTCATGCAGGAACACGGTATACAGGTACATGTCCTCCCGGCCGATCTCTCACGCTCCGAGGCCCGCGAGGATCTCTTCCGTGCCATTACGGCCTTAGGAGCTCAGGTCGATATCCTCATTAACAACGCCGGGTTTGGTGTGTTTGGCCCCTACGCCGAGACCGAGTGGTCGCGCCTGGATCAAATGCTTCAGCTCGATATAGTAGCTCTAAGCCACTTAAGCTCACTGGTGCTACCCGGAATGCGGGCGCGTTCCGAGGGCTACATTCTGCAGGTAGCCTCTGTTGGCGCTTACCAGGCGACACCGGGATATGCCGCATACAGCGCAGCCAAGGCCTACGTACTGCTCATGGGCGAGGCACTTAACCGCGAGCTGAAAGGCACCGGAGTCCGTGTCACGGTGCTCTCACCCGGCGTTACCGCTACCGAGTTCCTGCAGGTGTCGGGCCAGCAGCCTACCCTCTATCAAAAGCTGTTCATGATGAAAAGCCGCCCTGTTGCACGCCTTGGACTCCAGGCATTGCTGCGCGGAAAAATGAGTGTGGTGCCGGGCATTCTCAACAATGTCATGGTTCAGCTGCTGCGACTCACCCCACGTTTCCTTCAAGCCAATATTGCCGGACTGCTTATGAGGAACCGCTCGTAGCAGGGGGTGAGCCACGCTGCGGCTTGACTATGGTGCAGACCCGGCCGGACTGGCATGACTTGAAATGAAGTCCTGCACCGCGTTGCGAATAGGGTCTTGCTCTATTGCCATGAGCAGGTGGCCGCCGGTCTCAAAGCTGAGGAGCTCGGCACCGGGGATGTTGGCGGCAGCGAACTCGGCGTTGTGGTAGAGCTGCAAGGTATCGTCCTTAGCATGAACAATGAGCACTGGCGCGGTGATGTCCGCAACGCGTTCCCCGGGCAGCCGGGCCTGATTGTCAAAGGTGGCTCCCGCCGCCCGGGGTGCTACCGGGTTCATGTAGTCTATAACCTGTGTAACTATCTCCAGCTGCCCCGGGGTGAGGCTGGCGACTACATCTTTGTCGGCTCCCATGAGGCCCATGAACTGCTGGCGAAAAGCCTTAGAGACCGCCCAGTAGGGAAGGTCATAGCTAAAGATTGCTGCGAGCATTTTGCCTTTCTGGTCCGCCTCGGCCTGCAGCTCCTCGGTTGAGTGGGCCGCGCCGCAAGAGAGGCAGCTGAGCGAGGACACCCGCTCCGGATACAGCACCGCAAAGAGAAAGGCCGAGGCGCCGCCCTGTGAGAGCGCAAGCACTGCAACCCGCTCAAGGCCAAGATGATCAAGCAGGTGTGCATAGGCATGAGCCTGTTCATCCCACGTTGCGCCCTCCGGCATCGCGGAGCCCAGATACCCAAAACGAGAAGGGGTTACCCAGTGGAACTCCTCGCCGAGCACCGCCTGCGCCAAGATCTGGCCCTGGTCAAAACCGCCACCGCCACCATGAATGACCAGCACCGGAATGCCAGCCCCGCCATGGGTGTACTCAATCTCGCCAAATGGTGAGGACACACTCCTGCTCGCACCCTGCACGCGGGCGTAGGCCTGCTTCATGTCCCGCACATACGCGGCTCCAGGAACAATAACCGCCACCAAGGCAAACATCAGCAGCCACTGAACTACACCCTTCTTCACCTCTCACTCTCCTTTGCAAGAATGGTATGAGAGAAAGAGTATACACGAGATTATCGCGACTCAAGCGCAAAAGAACCTCGCCCCGCACCGGTGTCTCGACAAGCCAAGGCAAATCAAGCATCCTTGCAATTATGATTGGTAGCAGACTGCTTGGCAGCTCCGTCTTCATGAGCGACACCGAATGAAGGCCCCGGAACTCAAGGGCGTACGCGTCCTCCGGCTCATACTCGGCGACCAGCTCTCGTCCTACCATAGTTGGTATGACACGCTCGACCCCGAGATCCTCTACCTCATGATGGAAGTCCTACCAGAGACCACTTACACCCTGCATCACGTTCAGAAGCTGCTTGCAGTCTTTGGGGCAATGCGAACCTTTGCGTCCTGGCTCAGAGAACAGGGGGCACGGGTGGTGTACCTGGGCATTAACGACAGCGAGAACCAGCAGAGCTTTGCACGGAACCTTAGACACATTGCGGAGCTCAGCGGCGCGGAGGTGCTGGAGTACCAAGAGCCGGATGAGTACCGGCTGCAACAACAGCTGCAGCATGAATTTGCAGAGCTGCCCTTGGAAGTGCGGCGGGTCGGCACCGAGCACTTCCTCGCAACCGAGGAGGACTTCAAAATAAAGAACCCCGGAGCCCCGGATGCACGCGCACCAATCATGGAGAGCTTTTATCGTCACATGCGGCGGAAGCATAACGTGCTCATGGAGTCGTCTGTCGATGCAAAGGGCGCCGCGCAACCGCTGGGGGGCCGGTGGAACTTTGACAGCGAGAATAGGAAGCCCTGGCGGGGGGAGCCAGCGCCCCCGCCGCTGCCACAATGGCCGGATCAAGCTGCGCTACTGCACTCCGTCCAGGCGGACATACAGGCAGCCGGGATTCGTTCCTTTGGCAGCGTTGAGTTGGGAGCGTTTGTCTGGCCGCTGAGCCGTGAGAACGCCCTCACTGCACTCAAAGATTTTCTTGAGCAGCGCTTGGAGCATTTTGGCCCCTATGAGGACGCGATCTCGGCCAAGGAGCCTTTTCTCTTCCACAGCCTGCTCTCGTTTGCACTTAACGTGAAACTACTGCACCCGCGCGAGGTGATAGATGCTGCTGTAGAGGCATTTGAGGAGTCACAAGGCCGAGTTAGCGAAGCGAGTATAGAGGGCTTTGTGCGCCAGATTCTTGGCTGGCGAGAGTATATGCGCCGCTACTACCACTGGGCGATGCCGGAGTTCAAGCAGCACAACCTGCTTTCGGCCGAGCGCGGTTTGCCATCTTGGTACTGGACGGCGGAATGCTCTATGAACTGCATGGCAAAGACCATAGATGCGAGCCTGCGAAATGCGTACGCGCATCATATTCAACGTCTGATGGTGACCGGTAACTTTGCCTTACTTGCCGGAATACACCCCGACGAACTGGATGCATGGTACCTCGGTATCTACATCGATGCCTTTGAATGGGTGGAGATCACCAACACACGAGGAATGAGCCAGTACGCCGACGGTGGCGGGATAGCGACCAAACCTTATGCGGCAGCTGGGGCTTACATGAACCGAATGAGTGACTACTGCCGCTCCTGCAGCTACGACCCCAAGCAGCGAACCGGCGAGAGCGCCTGCCCACTGAATGCACTGTACTGGGATTTCATAGCTCGCCATCATGAGCGGTGGAAACACAACGCACGCATGGCCATGCCCCTCCGAACCTGGGAACGTTTCTCGTCCAAGGAGCAAGCAGCTATCCGGGCTCAGGCACGCC
>REEM01000208.1 GCA_007695055.1 Spirochaetaceae bacterium
TCAATGACCCCGGATGAGCTTGGCTTGTGAACCAACAGCCGCTCCGATACATCTTTCCAAAAGTCCTTATCACTCTGGGATAACTCAAGCTTCTGTTGTAAGGCCAAGGCGCAGTCCGGATCCTTGTTCATGAGTTCATCAAAAAGGGAGGCGGCACGACTGAGCACAAAGCGCGTCTGGAAAGCAGTGAAGAAGTTATTGTCCACGTTCTCGTGATACTCATCCGGCCCTAGTAGGCGAATGAGTTCGTAACGCTGCTTTTCGGGCTTGTAGTAGACACATGACTGCAGAAAACGGGCTACCTCGAACACAATCTCCGCGCCGTAGCCAGAGATAAAATCCCAGTCGTCAGTAACATCCAGGTACAGGAAGACAGCATAGGCGATATCCGGAGAGATATGAATTTGCCAGTCATTGAAGTGGTTTCGTATCGCGCGGCCGCTGAGTACGTCGACAAAGAAATGGGACGGGCAGATCTCATACCCGTCTTTTCCACTCACCCAGGCATAAAACGCGCCCTTGTACCCAAGCTCTCGTGCTTTGGCTCGTGCTCCATCAAGCGTGTGGAATCGATACCGGAGAATGTTCCGGGCAATCTCTGGCCGAGTGTAGAGAAACATCGGCATGTTGAATATTTCCTGATCCCAGAAGGCGGCACCTTGGTAGGCTTGGCACGAGAGGCCACGCGCGCCAATGGGCAAACGCTCGGAGTGCATTGGAGTAGCAATGATATTGTGGTAGAGATTGTATCTAAGAAGTGTCTGAGCGGCATCGTCACCGCTCACGCGAATGTCACAATCGTCCCAGATACGGTCCCATATTTTGTTGCTCTCATTCACCAGCATTCCGTAGCCGTGATCAATCATTTCTCGCAGTGCATCATTAAGCACCTGCCGAAGTGTTGCCTGCTCCGATAGCAGCTCCTCATGGATAGGTTGCTGGGTGTCGCCGCCCGGTTGCCGCAGATCATTTGCCGAGTAAACCGCCGCAAATATGAGGATCTCACGAGGTTCGTCCGCGCGCAGATACAGCACTCCCTCGTGCTGAATGCCCTCGTGCTGAACACTCTCATGCTGATCACCAGCGGTGCTGCCCTCGTTCGCTCCTGGAGTCACCTCCTGGCTGTCAAGAAAAACGCGGTGCCCAACAACAATGGGCAAGCCCGTTTCCGCCGTGAGCAGTTCCACACGGGCGGCTGTGCCTTGAGTCTCGGCACCAATGGGCTGACACTGCGCAAAGTGATTCCCGTTCAGGCTCCAGACCTCGGTATCAACGCCACAACTGAGCTCCACCCAGCACTCGTGATCCGCGCTCACGACCGTTTTCTGGACTATACCGTGAAGCTGACCGCGCAGCGCCACTCGCTCCTCGCTCACCGTTATGCTGCCCGCCTCCCGTTTCCAAGACGCCTCCATGCGATGTCGGGAGTAGCGAAAATTGAGTTCGCGTCGGTAGGAATGTGGTTGCTCAGTTAGGCATGAAAGATCACCGCTAGCGTCACGCAACTGCAGATACAGCGGATTGGGCACATTACAGAGTTCCTTCCACTTCCCGTCGGCTTTGTCGTAGGTATCTGTTACAAGAAAGCCAACCTGAGAATCTGCCCGCCAGTCGGCATGCGTCCCCCGATATCCGTAGTAGCCATTGCCAATGAGGAAGTTACTCCCTCCGGGGGTGATGTTCGCTGTGTCAAACCTGGTCTCGACAATGTCCCAACCTGTTTCAGTGATGAGGTTCTCGCGCAACTGCATTCCGGCTCCCACTGTGAGTCGTTTGCGTGGCCATTATGCTGCAGTTCAGGGATCAGGGGCTCACGTAGTGCTCATTCTAAACGCGAACCGGCTACCGGGCAATAAAATGATACTCTTAGGGTGTATCAGCGCAGCAGGCTGCTACTCCACTTACAAAAACTCCGTTAAAGCGTTCACGCACGTCTACCAGGAACCCTGCCCGTTTGAGGGCGGCTACCGTCTCACGGTTCAACCTACAACCACCGGCCATTCTCCGCCACGCCGGAGTTGCAGCGTGAAATAGGGGCCGCCAGGGTCGATGCAGCGGTGCCACATGCTCTAAAAACAGCACCATCCCTCCGGGTGCAAGCACCCGGCGCACCTCAGCAAGGCCCTTTTCCGGGTCATCTACCGAGCAGAAAACAAGGGTAAACATCACAGTGTCAAAGGAGTCGTCGGCAAACGGCAGCTCCTCTACAGATGCCTCCACCAACTGAGCGTCCGGAAAGCGCTGGCGGACACGCCTACTGGTCCGTTCGCCAATTTCCAGGTCCAGTCCGGTATACGAACGAATGTCGGTGCTGCGGAAAAAGGAAAGGTTCGCGCCGCTGCCAACCCCTATCTCAAGCACCCGCCCGGATGCCCGCTTAACCAGGTCACGCCGCCGGAGCGCCAGCCCGGCCCGCTCAAGTGGCGCCATGAATGCATCAAAAAGAACTGAACCAAACTCCATGCAATCTCTCCTCTATACGGTGCGTAACCGGTGCATATCCGGTTGCGGGTTGCACAACTGGTGGTGAAAGCGGCATAGTGAAGACCGCTATGAACACTATAATACAACCACGAGTCCTAAAAGGCTTCCGCGATTTTCTCCCCAACGCCGAGGCAGCTCGCAAGTCTATCATCAGTACCCTTGAGCACGACTTCCGCCTCCACGGCTTTGCCCCTATTGATACTCCCATGCTTGAGTACACCGAGGTGTTGCTCGGTAAGGGTGGTGGCGACACCGACAAGCAAATATACCGCTTTGAAGATAATGGCGGACGCGATGTCGCCCTGCGCTTTGATCTTACCGTGCCTTTTGCCCGGTACATGGCGGCCCACAGGGCCGAGCTCTACCTGCCCTTTAAGCGTTATCACATTGCTAAGGTGTTCCGTGGGGAAAACACCCAACGCGGTCGCTACCGCGAGTTCATGCAGTGCGATTTTGACATTGTAGGCACCGACTGCGCCTCGGCTGACTTTGAAATTCTATTACTCATAGTCCGCAGCCTTGAGTCGCTGCAGGTGCCAGCCATAGATGTTCACATTGCCCACCGTGGCATATTCAACCGGCTACTCAACCGCCTTGGCATTCAGGAACACTCTGCCGAGGTCTTACGCCGGGTTGATAAGCTCAAGAAAATTGGCAGAGACCAGACTCACGCCCTACTCGTAGAGCTCATGCCCGCCCAAGCGGCAGATGAGATCATGAGTTATATCCATGCCGAGGGCGGCAACGCCGCGGTGCTCGAGCGCATTACCGAGCTTGCTGGCGGGCCGGATGAAAACACCGAACGCCTGTCTCAGGTGCTCCGTTTTGCAGAGGAGCTCGGCATACAAGACTCGGTTGTGCTTGACCCCTCAATTACCCGGGGGCTCGACTACTACACCGGCATTGTATATGAGAGTTTTCTGCGCGACCTACCGGAAATTGGCTCGGTCTGCTCGGGTGGCCGCTACAATGATCTAGCATCAATCTACACCAAAGAGCACATTCCGGGCGTTGGAGCCTCAATTGGACTGGACCGACTCATTGCAGGACTTGAAGAACTTGGTGCACTCAAGGACACCACTGCCGCACCAGATGTAGTAATTATATGCCAGGACGAGTCGCTCTTAGGGCACTACCATAACCTTGCGGACCAGTTCCGTGCAGCCGGTGTGTCGGCCGAGGTATACCCGGAGTCCCGCAAGATCCCAGCCCAGTTCGCTTTTGCAGAAAAAAAAGGCTCGCCGTATGTTGCAATTTGCGGGCTGAGCGAACACGAGGCAGGTGTACTGAACCTGCGGCGCATAAGTGACCGGACCAACTTTGACGGACTCAGCCTTGAAGCCGCGTGTGAGATCATTCGCTCAGCAGCCCCCACCACCCAGGTACACACCAAGGAATAGAAATGAACCCACGCGATCTACCAGTCTATAAAGAACGCGACCGCATTGTGGAGGCCCTCAAAGACAACCAGGTAATAGTGGTAGAGAGTCCAACAGGGAGCGGCAAAACAACTCAGCTACCGTTGATCCTTCATGAAGCAGGTTTTGCGGAGAACGGAATGATAGGCGTAACGCAACCTCGCAGAATTGCCGCCGTTTCGGTCTCGGAGTACATTGCCAAACAAACCAATACGACAATCCCTGGCCTGGTCGGATACAAAATGCGTTTTGAGGACAAGACCGAGCGCACCACCCGAATTAAGGTCATGACCGACGGTATATTGCTGCAGGAACTCAAAGCCGACCCAACGCTCTCACAGTACTCGGTCATAGTGGTAGATGAGGCCCACGAGCGCAGCCTCAACATTGACTTTATTCTGGGACTTCTCAAACGTGTTCTTGAGATGCGTGAGAGTTTCCGGGTAATAGTTTCCTCGGCAACCATTAACGCCAATATCTTCTCGGAATACTTCAACCAGTGTTTTGTGGTACGCATTGAAACGCCAACCTATCCGGTTCAGGTCATTTACGACGCACCAGCCCAGAACGACTACGACGAGATCCTGTACAAAGTCTCGGCCGTTATAGAGCGCATTATGGATGAGCGTCGTGAAGGCGACATTCTGGTCTTTCTCTCCGGTGAGAAGATGATCAAGGACTGCATAGCGCTGCTCTCACAGCTACCGTGCCGACGCAAACTTGACCTGGTGCCGCTGTACGGGCGCCTGAGCAGAGAGGAGCAGGACCGGGTCTTTCCGCCACCGCCGCGGGGCAAGACAAAGGTCGTGGTTGCGACCAATATTGCAGAGACAAGCATCACGATTGACGGAATAACCAGTGTCATTGACTCTGGACTTGCCAAACTCAATTACTATAATCCCCGCACCTTCACCTCATCTTTGGTTGAGAACCCCATTTCAAAGGCCTCTGCGAATCAGCGTAAAGGCCGCGCCGGACGGACCCGTCCGGGAACGGTGTATAGGCTGTATCCCAAGGAAGACTTTGACAGCCGAGAACTGTTTACCCAGGAAGAGATATACCGCACCGACCTCTCGGAGGTGGTGCTGCGTATGGCGGAACTTGGCATTACTGACTTTGAGAGCTTTGACTTTATTTCCTCACCCGGGGCAGTTGGCCTTGCAGGCGCGGTTGAGACGCTGAATCTGCTTGGTGCACTGACTCCTGACCACACGCTGTCCAAGATCGGCACCATGATGGTGGCCTTTCCCTTGTTACCTCGACATTCGCGCATGATCGTAGAGGCAATTTACCGGTATCCCGAGGTGCTGGGAGAAATCATTACCGCAGTCTCGTTCCTCACAACCAACGCGCCCTTTCTCTTGCCCCCGGGCGAGGAACTTGCGGCCCGTAAGGCTCATCACCGCTACCGGGATCCGCTCGGCGACTTTGTTTCATACCTCCACCTTTTTTCCTCATATCGCAATGCCGAGGACAAGATTAAGTTCTGCGCATCCAGATACCTTGACGACCGAGCAATGGCCGAAATATCCAACATCAACGACCAGCTCACCGACATTGTCTCGGAACTTGGTGTGCCCATATCTCGGGGCGGAAGTAAGAAGGACTTCCTCTGTGCCGCGGCCGTAGGACTCATTCAGTTTGTGTGCGTGCGCACCGGCCGTGACTTTCGGAGCCTCACCGCAGAGCGGGTACAGATCCACCCGAGTAGTGTCATGTTCAAGGAGACTCCGCGCTATATAGTCGCCGGAGAGATAGTGCGCACCACCCGCATGTACGCACGCTCGGTCAGCCCGCTTGAGGAGGCCTGGTTGCCCCTTATCTCCAAGGACCTGGCCGACCAGCTCATTTCATGGGGCAAGCCTGGTGCTACGCGCGGGCCAAAAACCAAGCGCGATACCAGCATGCAGATATCCATTGGGGGTGAGACTTTTGAGCTGTCCGAGAAGAAGGGCAAGAAGAAGACTGCAATAATCGACTGGGAGCGGCTGTCTAAGGTATTACGCAGTGGCAAACCAGCCATACATCCACAGTTCCACAAACTCAAAGGTAAGCTTGTGTTTGACCGCGACAAGGAGCTCCTGGTAGGAGAGTCGGTAGCAACCATTATTCGCATTGGGGAGTACATAGACCCAACACGCGACTATATTGCACAGGTACCACGCAGACAAACCTACTCTGCCAAGCAACTTCCTGAGCTATGCTCGACCCTGAGCCTTATCTTGAAAGCGGCACCGCTCAAGAAGAGCTCCCGCTCACTTGGATTTGTGGCGCTCTACTCAAATGAGACCGGTCAGTTCTGGTTTAAACCGGCCCGCAATTTTCACACAGCGGTGACCGAAAGCATTGCGAGCCTTGAGTTACTTGCCGACGAGCTTGACGAAAATGCCGACCCCGAACTCGTGGCCCAGGTAGGTGTCGTTTACCGGCGTCTTGAGCAACTGCTCGAGATCTAGTCGCTGAGCACCTCGCGCAGCGTGTTTGCCTCCACCGGCACCAGTTGTGTTTGACCAACACCTGACTGAACTACAAAGTAGAGCCGCCCGTCCTTGAGTTTCTTGTCATGCCACATGGCCTCTATGAGCAGCTCATGTGAGGCTTCAGCATGCAGGCGGAAGCCGTACTCGGAGTACAGCCGCTCAATGCGTGTGCGGTAGGCTGACGGCGTAATTCCCAACAGCTCACCCAAGCGCGCGGCTTTTGCCGTTCCCCAAGCCACCGCCTCACCATGTGTCCAGGTTCCAAATCCAGCAACCGACTCGAGCGCATGAGCAAAGGTATGTCCCAGATTAAGGAAGGCTCGAATGCCGGTCTCGGTCAGGTCTTGCTCCACAATACCGCACTTAACCAGCAGCCCGCGCCGGATAACCTCACGCAGAACCTCCGGGTTGCGCGCGGCAACCGCCTGGTGCTCACGCTCCAACAGCCCCAGCAACTCTTCATCACCGAGCAGGGCGTTCTTAATTGTCTCACCAAGTCCACTACGATACTCGCGCTCCGGCAGCGAAGCCAGAACCGAGGGGGCTATATGCACATCGGTGGCCGGGTAAAAGGTGCCAACCATGTTCTTGTATCCCGAAAAGTTCACGCCGGTCTTGCCGCCAAAAGCGGCATCAACCATTGCAAGGAGCGAGGTTGGCGCCAAAACCAAACGACACCCGCGCATATACACAGAGGCCGCAAAGCCAACCAGGTCGGTAATGACGCCGCCACCTATGCCAACAATGGTGTCACCACGCGACAAGCCATGCTCGACCGCGGTGCGCAGAATGGACTCGAGGACCGGCATTGATTTCTCGGACTCGCCGGGAGCAAGTACCATTCGGGGGGCATGAGCAGCCTCGCCGCATGACTCAACTATGTGCTCAGTGTTTGTGTCACATATCACCAATGAGGCGTTAGAAATGCTTAAGGGAGAAATGGAGTCGTAAAAGACTACATTGGAAGTATAGCTACCAAGGGCAAAACTACGTGTATCTGGGTTCATTCCCAGACTATACGGAACCGGCGGACTTATTGGAAGTGTAGGCCTCCGGGGATAGCGCTGTTGCAGGATGTTTTGAGCGGTGATCCTTCTCCATGAGATCTATCATTTCCTTGACAAATGGATCTGCAATGGAGTAGATGCGCTTATTCCCCTGAACTTCGGACTTAACCAGGCCCTTTTCTTTGAGGACGGCCAAGTGCTGCGAGACCACCGGTTGAGGTTGATCTACACATTCCCACAGCTCAGAAACACACAGATCGTTCTGGTGTGCAATGGTACACAGCAACGCGAGCCTCAGCGGATGTCCGCATACCTTGAGCTTTTGTGCGTAGTCTGACATTGCCTTTTTTGGAGCAATGCTTCGCGCTGCCATGTTCATGTGCTACCTACCTCG
>REEM01000194.1 GCA_007695055.1 Spirochaetaceae bacterium
TGGTCGTCGTGAAAGGGAAACTCAAAGCGGCCGGTCAACACGCACCCGGGGCTGCCGGGTCTACACTCGGTGCCAATGCGTCGGCAGATGTTGCCGGTGGTGTTGTACCTGCAGCCAAAGCTCATCTGATAACACCTTGCGTTTTCCGCTTGGGCGTTCTAATCTTGGGCGGTTCCGGGTCGGCTCCTTCAACACCTGGGGCGACATCGGAATGAACAAAGGGATAGCGACGGGAGGGCAGGTCGCCATAGTGATCGGTCGAAATGCCGTACACAGCCTTAATGATGTTGGCGGTGTGCACATGACTGGTGCCGATGTAGGCATGATGCCCCCGTGAGGCACCGGTAGTCGCGGTGCCTGCAAGGTACAGCCCGCGCACATTCGTCTCCATAGTGTTGTCATTCATGACCGGGCTGCCGTCCACGTTGCTAAAGGTGACACCCACCCGCCGCAGCAGGTCAAGGTCAGGCCTATATCCGGTGCACACCAGCACAAAGTCCGCCGGGTACTCAATGCGTTCGCCGCGGCGGCGCAGAATAGCGCCGGTGCGGCGAATCTCTTCCACCTGCGTTGAAGGCATGGTTTCTATAACGCCCTTGTCGGACAGAATAGATATTTCCAGGTTAAGCCGCGAGTTGGTTCGGTTTGTGTCAAAGCAGTCCTCGCGACAGGAAATTCCCACATGGGCACCGACACGAAAACACCGCAACGCCGACTCAAGCGCGGAGTTGCGACCGCCGACAACCAAAACCCGCTTGCGAAAGTAGAGGTGAGGGTCTTGAGGAAAGTGGGTAACGTGCGGTAGGTGTTCGCCGGGGACTCCAAGCAGGCGCGGAAAGCTCATGTCGCCGGTGGCAATGACCACCCGCCGCGCCCGGAAGCGCTCGCGCCCGACCACGCTCTCTGACTCCAGTACAAAGCCGTCTCCGTGCTCACCCCGGCGGAGGTCCACGACCCGCTCATAGGTACGAATCTGCAGGTCCAGCATTTCTACCACCGCACGTAGATACGACAGATACTCCTCGCCGGTGATGAGGTCCTGGTGCATTGTCTGAAGCGGAATTCCACAAATGGAAAGCCGCTCCGGGGAACTGAAGAAACGGGTGAAGCGGGCGTAGCGCGAGATAGTGTGCCCAATCTGCTGGGACTCAAAATGCAGGTAGTCAACGCCGTGTTTTTTGAGCGCGCCAGCAATCTCAATACCAATGGGGCCAGCGCCAATTACTATAAAGTCGTACTCATGATATTCGTTACTCATAGTGCTATTCCTGCAACCTAAATCCACCGGCCTCTATCAGTCGAAAACTGCCGTCAAGGCCGGAGCTCAGATACACTTGCTTGTCCTCGGTGACGAACACCCCCTCGGTATCCGGCAGACGCTCAACCAAGGCCATACCAGCCTCAAGACCCATAACAAAGGCGCCGGTGGACACCGCGTCCGAGGTTATAGCCGTCGGCGCCTGAACGGTGACGCTCACCAACCCGCTTCTTGCAGGATGCCCTGTATCCGGGTCCAGAATATGGTGATACCGAACCCCGTCCTCAACAAAATACCGTTCATAGTCACCCGAGCTGACAATTGAGCGGCCCGTCTGTTCCACAATGCCAACGAAACGCCCGCGTGCGGTGTTCACCGGATCCTGAATCCCTATGCGCCAGCGGTTGCCGTCGGGCCGCGACCCTATTGTGTACACGTCACCACCAAAATCTACCAGGGCGTGCTGAATACCGGCGTCTTTAAGAATGCGTGCCGCCTCATCTACAGCGTAGCCCTTGGCAATACCACCCAGGTCAAGCGCCATTCCGGGTACCGGCAGGTACACCTCAAAATTGTCGGGGTTAAGCTCGACGAGGGTGTAGTTGATAAATGAAAGGGCTTCCTCTATTTCACTTTCTGTAGGGACACGCTCACTCTCGCTGCCAATATCCCAAAGTTTCACCAGCGGGGCAATGGTCGGGTCAAAGGCACCGTTGGTATGGCGAGCGTATGCCAGGCTCATCTCTATTACTTCAAAGGTGTCTGGGCTCACGCGTACCGGGTGGTTGCCCGCGGCCGCGTTGACCAGCGACACCTCGCTGTCGGGTTCGTTTATGGTCATGCGCCACTGTATTTCTTCGACGCGCTCGAATACGCGGTCAAGTACCGTGCTTGGGAAACGCGAGTCGTGAATGACAACCGAGGTCACGGTGCCCAGCCACATCTCGCTGCGGCTCACCGGCTCGCCTGGGCGTCGGTCACATGAGACAATTGCAATGGTAAGCGCGGATATAATCGCGAGGGCGAACAAACGCACGACGCGCTGTTGGAGTGAGTTAAGCATGGCGCATTATCGCACACAAAGATTTTTTGCCGCAAGCGGGGAGACGCTTTGGTCGATACTGTAACTATGAGACTGTACAAGAAGTTGGGGTCGATGTTGTCTCGGGTGTTTGTTCTGGCGGCGGTGATGACGGTAGTCGCGGCGTTAAGCCCCAGCGTGTTGTGGGCAGCCGACCTTACACTTGGACCGAAGGATCTGCGCATTGAGCAGTCCACCGAGGGCGGCTACCTTCTGACCGTCCGCCGCAAGGAAGGCGTTGGGTCGGTGCTGTTGGTGGAGTCCACCGAGCATCCGGAGCGAGCAACTGCAAGTTTTGCCCTGCGCAACCCAAACTACCACCCGCTTAACGGCGACGAACGCCGGATTCTAGATGGGGAGTTTCTTGAGCCACGAGAGGACCGCTACTTCATTGTGAGCTCCACGCCGGTGGAGGATGAGGAGTTTGGCGAGGCCTTTGTGCTGTTCATTCCGTACATGGTGGAGTTCGGCTACCCATGGAGTCGCGAGGGAGAGATCATGATCCTCGACGGCGCCTTCCTCAATGTCCGCACCTTTGAGCTGCCCTACACTGACTACCGTGGCGCCTTTGCCGACAACCCCTTTGTGCTCCGCGTTGAGCAACCTGAGATGGTCGATATAGACCTGGCCGAGTTCATTGAGGAGGCGGTCGAGGCCTTTGAGGAGATCTCCGAGGAGTTTGTCCCGATAGAGGATCCGGCAGATCTGCCAGATGCGCTCGTGCAGATGATTCAGGCCGAGGGGCCGAATATCGATGTTGTCCTTGTGATAGACACAACCGGAAGCATGAACTTTAGCATTGCCGAGGTGCAGAAGAACCTGGTGCCAATGCTGCGTGAGATACTGGAAGAGTTCGAGTCCTACCGTGTAGGCATAACCATGTTCCGCGACTACAACGAGGAGTACCTTACCCGCGCACTCCCCTTCACCAGTAACCTGGACGTGGTGCAGCGTAATGTCAACGCTCTGCGCGCCGTCGGCGGCCGCGACATTCCCGAGGCGGTCTACGAAGGCCTCTATGCAGGACTCCGCCACTACGACTGGGAAGCCGAGTCACGCCTCATTATTCTGGTGGGCGACGCCCCACCCCACCCCCGCCCCCGCGGCGCAGTCACCAAGGACATGGTGTTCTCACTGGCCGAGGAACTGGGAGTGCGAATTAACTCTATTTTGCTGCCCCACCCCTAACCGCCCACGCCCCGCTCCGGCGGCCGGTGGCGCATTGTGTCCCGGTCGACCGGAGCCCGGCGGCCCGGCCCAGCGTGGCCCAGCGTGGCCCAGCGTGGCCCAGCCACTCGTACCCCAAGCACCAGCCAATCTACGTCGAGGCACCAGCGAAAAATGGCCAAAATTCGGTGGCATAAATATGGGCATATCTATGCTATGGAAATATGCCATCGAATTTCTTACAATATCGACATGAGAACAACGATTGACCTTCCGAACGACCTGTATCGACGCGTGAAGCTGCGAGCGGCAATGCGTGGTGGGAGCATCCGCGAGTTCGTTATTGATTGTTTACAGCGCGGGCTTGAAGAGGATGGACCGCAACCACTGACCGATGCTGCGACGCAGCTGGAGCGACGTGCGGCTTCGCCGGTTCCGGGATCAACCATACAACCTGACGAGGATGGATGGCCGGTGATAGCTCGTTCTGAACAGCCCGATAGCGAGAAGGCATAGCAATGGCCTACTTATTGGATGTCGATGTCCTGATTGCACGGTGTGACCCTACGCATGAGTTCCACGAGCGCGTGCGCGACTGGCTCAGGGAGCACGCGGGACGGCCAATTGTTCTGTGCCCCGCAACCGAGATGAACTTTGTCCGGGTGTTTGGGAGCGCAGAATATCCGGGTGGCCCAGGGTCACCGGAAGCCGCGATCGGGGTCTTACGGCTCATGTACAAACGCCTCAATGCGGTGTTTGCGCATGACGACCTGTCACTCCGCAACGAGGGGCAGTTCGCGACCTTCGCGGGTGTTGAGCCGCGAGATGTTCAGGCTGTGTACCTGCTGACGCTTGCTGCATCGCGGGGTGTGCAGTTTGTGACCTTGAATGCACGCCTTGACCCGCGGTTGTTGCCGAAGGCGGCGGCGAAGGCGCTGACTGTGATTCGCTGAGTCCGCGGGTGGCCGGTGCGAGCGCTTAATTAGTGCTCGCGGCGGGAGGTGTTGGTGTGGCGGGCGAGCCAGCGGCGGGACAGGACGCGGGTGGCCAGGGCGGTGGCGCGCCAGCGCCAGGTCAGCAGGGAGAACCATTTGCCGCGTTCGAGGTCGCGCAGGCAGCCAGCCACGACGGCGGGTGCTTCCTGGGCGCCTTTCATGCGTTGGCGTTTGCCTTCAGAGGCAACGTTTGCAAACTCTGTGGCCACCGGGCCGGGGCACAGGGCGTGAACACGAATGCCCTGCTCCTCAAGTTCAGCGGCCAACGCGGCCGAGAAGCTCAACACATAGGCCTTGGTGGCGGCGTACACGGCGTGGTTGGCTATAGGAACAAAACCGGCGAGCGAGGCTACCTGCACTATGCTTGAGCCGGTGGCCAGATACGGCAGAATGTCGTAACTGAGTTCGGTGAGGGTGCGGACGTTGAGATCGATCATTTCTAGCTGAGGATCCTTGGCGACATCGCCAAAGCGACCGTAGCGGCCAAAGCCAGCGTTGTTCACAAAGAGCTTTACGCAGGGTTGCTCGGCCGCTAACTTGGCGCGGACAACGCCGCAGCCGGAGACATCGACCAGGTCTGCGACAACAGGGATACCTCTGGCACGAGTGAGCTCGGCGGCAAGCTCCTGGAGCTTGTCCTCGCGGCGGGCAACGAGCCAGATTTCATCAAGTTCGTACTCGGTATCAATCTGCTTGGCAAACTCGCGGCCCAAGCCAGCCGAGGCGCCGGTGATAAGGGCGATGTTTTTGGTGCCGGGTGCGGTACCGGGGTTTGTGGAGGCGGTGTCTGAGTTCATGGCAACACTCTACCATGAGGGGGCCGCTTGTGATAGCATCGACCCCACTATGAAGGTTCGATTTCTTGGCACAGGTACATCAAACGGGGTTCCGGTTATTGGCTGCAGCTGCGCGGTCTGTTGCTCGGAAGACCCACGAAATAGGCGATCGCGGGCATCGATTCTGGTGGAGATTCAAGGCACGCAGATCCTGGTGGACGCGGGGCCGGACTTGCGGCAGCAGGCGCTGGCGGCGGGGCTCAGCAAAATTGACGCGGTGCTCTTCACCCACGGGCATGCGGATCACACCCACGGCATTGACGACCTGCGGGTCTTCACCTGGGAACGGCCGCTGCCTGCCTACGGCAATGAGTACACCATTTCCGGGTTGCGCAACACTTTTGCGTACATCATGAACCCCGAGCAATGGTCGGCGGGACGGCCGCAGGTGGAGAGTCACATTGTCAACGGCGAGGCGGTCACGGTGGGGGCCGCGCGGGTGCAACCGGTTCCGATCATGCACGGGAAGCGCATCATTTACGGATATCGCTTTGGGCGCTTTGCGTATTTGACCGACTGTAGTGCGATTCCAGACGAGAGTTATGAGTTGCTGCAGGGGGTCGATGTTATAGTGATAGGTGCGTTGCGGCGGCGCGCCCACCCTACGCACTTCACGGTAGATGAGGCGGTGGCCGAGGTTCGCCGCCTGGGTGTGGCTCAGGCTTACCTTACGCATATGTGCCACGACCTTGACCACGAGGAGCTCGCGGCAAGCCTGCCCCCGGGTATTCAGCCTGCCTACGACGGACTGGAAATAGAATTGCCTGATCCAGGTAGCGCGCAGCCTTAACTCCGATTATAATCGGCGCATGAGTTATACACACGACATCATAGAGATGGTAGAACGACGGGATCCGGGTCAGCCGGAGTTTCATCAGGCGGTGCGCGAGGTGCTTGAGTCGCTTGAGGGCGTCATTGCGCAGCATCCGGAGTATCAGGAAGGCGGTGTCTTAGAGCGTCTGGTAGAGCCGGAGCGGATGATGTTGTTCCGGGTGCCGTGGGTCGACGACCGTGGGCATGTGCGGGTCAACCGCGGATATCGCATTCAGTTCAACAGTGCGCTTGGCCCCTACAAGGGCGGGCTGCGGTTCCACCCGACGGTGAACTCAAGCATTCTCAAGTTTCTGGCATTTGAACAGGTCTTTAAGAACGCACTCACGACCCTACCCCTGGGCGGCGGAAAGGGCGGCTCGGACTTTGACCCCAAAGGCAAAAGTGACGGCGAGGTCATGCGATTCTGCCAGTCCTTCATGACCGAGCTCTCACGCCACATAGGAAAAGACACCGATGTCCCAGCTGGCGATATTGGGGTTGGGGCCCGCGAGATTGGGTATTTGTTTGGGCAGTACAAGCGCATAGCCAACGAGTTTACCGGGGTGCTTACCGGCAAGAGCCTGGGCTGGGGCGGCTCGCTGATTCGGCCCGAGGCCACCGGCTACGGTGCGGTCTACTTTGGCCGTGAGATGCTGGCCGCGCAGGGTGCGGACTACGAGGGCAAGACGGCGGTGGTCTCGGGTAGCGGTAACGTTGCTCAGTTCACGACGCAGAAGCTGCTGGAGCTGGGTGCTAAGGTTGTAACGCTTTCGGACTCGGCCGGGTTTATCCATGACCCCGAGGGCATTAGCGCGGAGAAGCTTCAGTGGGTTATGGAGCTGAAGAATATTCGCCGCGGCCGCATTAAGGAGTACGCCGATGAGTTTGGCTGCACCTACGTAGAGGGCGAACGGCCCTGGAGCGTACCCTGTGACGCGGCCTTTCCATCGGCCACACAGAACGAGATTGAGCAGGCAGATGCCGAGGTCCTGGTGAAGGGTGGCTGCAAGCTGGTGTGCGAGGGTGCAAACATGCCCTGCTCGCCGGAGGCGGTGGATGTGTTCCTGAAGGCCGGCGCGTTGTTTGGCCCCGGCAAGGCTGCGAACGCGGGTGGTGTTGCCACCAGTGGTCTGGAAATGTCACAAAATGCAATGCGCCTCTCCTGGCCAGCCGAAGAGGTGGACGGCCGCCTGCAGGGCATTATGCGCGCAATTCACGCGGCGGCGGCCGAGGCTGCGGCTGAGTACGGAAGCGCGGGCAACTACGTCTTAGGCGCCAATATCGCGGGATTCAAGAAAGTGGCCGAGGCGATGCTCGACCAAGGAGTGGTCTAAGCCGCGGGGGCTCCGGGCGCCTTCATGCTGAGGGCTACTTATGGTAGCCCCAGATATCCGAGTATCCCGCCACCAAGCGTGATGATTCCCAACATGATGGTAATCACCATGAACCAGCGACTGCTATAGCGGTGCATGTCTTCAAAGCGCTTGTCGACCTGCTGAAAGCGTTGATCTATGCTCTTGGCCATGTCTT
>REEM01000209.1 GCA_007695055.1 Spirochaetaceae bacterium
CACTCTCCAGCCGTTGGCGGTGGTGTTGCACCTCGGGCAGCCCAGCAATGGCACGCATAGGAAGCACCGTGGGTTGCTGATCAGGTTTGAAGCTTCTGGCCAAGGCGTGCTCAAGAGTTGGGAGAGCTGTGTCGATATCGCCATACTCGTGCTTACTCCGAGCAAGCGAGCTCACCTCGGAGCGCACCGAGTTGATCCCTTTGGACTCATATGCAAAGACCGAATCTCCGTGCAGCATTCCAGAAAGCCGCTCAAAGTCCGGAGCAACAAGCAGAGTCAAATGATGCAGCGAGGTGCCACCACTATGCCGAAAGGCGCTGCCGGATATTTTTTTTCCATCAAGCAACAGGTCGTTGCGTTCATTGCGCTCAACAGCAAAACCCAGACTATGCAGGGCCTCAAGAACCACGTGGTAGTTGGCTTCCTGATCATACTGCTCGGCGGGGCCGAGAAATGCAATATTCACATTACCCAAGTCATGGTAGACCGCACCGCCACCGCTCACCCTCCTCACCGGCACTACACCGTGCTCCTGCATAAGACGGAGGTTACACTCTGCATGAATATTCTGGTGACGGCCAACCACTACCGATGGCGCGTTTCGATACAGAAGCAGTAGATTTTGCCGTGGCGCGGGCCGCGACATGAGATAGCTTTCAAACGCTAAGTTGAGATACGGATTGACCGAGGGCGTCCGTAACATGGTGCGCAGCATAGTAAGCTTTAGCCTCCGAATGCTCTTGGTATATACTCACGAAAGGAGTGACCTCTCTATGATACGACTTGTGTGCTTTCTCGGTAACCCAGGAAACGAATACCGTTTCACGCGACATAACGTCGGGTGGATGCTGCTTGATTCTGCATTCCCGGACCTTGGGTTCCGTGGTAAATTTAATGCCGATATCGCCGAGGTGCTCCCTTCTAGAGCGCAGGGTGGGGAGAAGCTCCGCATCCTGCGACCCACTCAGTACATGAACCGTTCCGGTGAAAGCATTGGGCGCGCGGTAGCCTTCTTTCAGCTAGACATACAGGAAGTCTGTGTAGTTCATGACGACCTGGAACTCCCATTTGGAAGCATTGCTCTTAAGCGCGGGGGAGGGCTTGGTGGTCATAACGGCTTACGCTCGGTGAAGGCTGCGCTCGGTGATCCGGGTTTTTTCCGGCTACGCATAGGAGTAGGGCGACCGAAACACGGCAAGGTCGACAGTTTCGTGCTGTCTCGTTTCAGTCCGGATGAAGAGGCGGTACTTCCCCGCATACTGGAGGCCGCCCGTCAGCGCCTAGAAGAGGCGGTGCGTGCATCTGAGCCAGATAGCGACAACGCAGCAATTAAGCTTTTCTAAGCCAGAGGAACTCGGCCGCGCAAAGAACGGGCAATGGTGAGGCGGTCTGCATACTCTAAGTCACCACCAACGGGAAGCCCCAGCGCGAGCCGCGAAATGCGTAGTCCAGAATCTTGGAAAAGCTTCTTGAGGTACAACGCGGTGGCATCGCCGTCTACCGTGGGGTTGGTAGCAACAATGAGTTCCTGGGTCGCCTCGGTGCGCACCCGTTCGTGAATACCCCGTATATTCAACTGCGCTGGCCCTATACCGTCGAGCGGTGAGATCACACCACCAAGCACATGGTACATACCACCATACTCACCAGCACTTTCAAGTACCGCGATATCTCCCGGTGACTCCACAATACACAGATAACTGCGGTCACGACGGACATCGGCACAAATTGCGCAGAGATCATCCTCGGTATAGTTACCGCATATCGGACAGGGATGAATGCGCTCCTTGAGTATTGCTATCTGCTCGGCAAGGGCTCGATTATAACCCTCGTCGGCAGCAAGGAGATGATACACAATTCGGGTTGCGCTTTTTTTTCCTATGCCGGGAAGGCGGGCGAACTGAGCAATGAGTTTATCAAGAACAGTCACAACTGTTTCCTCTTGACCCTAAGTGGGTTATTAACGTGGTGCCGATGTTTATGCTGACCCAAACATTCCGGGTGGTAGATCGAGTCCTCCGGTTAGTCCGGAAACCTCTTCTTGAATGCGCTCTTTTACCTTGCGGATTCCGTCGGTGCAGGCTGCCAGCAGGAGATCCTCCAGCATTTCGATATCGTCGGGATCTACCGCCTCAGGAGAGATCTTCACCGAACGAACCTCCATGTGCCCATTAAACTCCACGCGAACCATGTCACCACCAGCGGTACCTACTGCGGTTACGCCGCGGAGTTTCTCCTGCGTCTCACTCATCTTGGCCTGAATGTCCTGAAAATTCTTAAGCATATCCATTGGATTCATAGTTAGATTCCTTATTCTTCAATGACCTCACCGCGGAAGACCTTCTTCACGGTGGCAACGGTTTGATCAAGTTCAATAGCCTTTAACTCGCCGTCGGCATTCTCAACCTGTACCGAGATAGCCACGTCCTCATCAAGGGACTCACAAACTACATCACGCACAACCCCAATATCCTTCTTTACTTCGTTAGCGGCAAAGGCAGAGGCAAATACAATCAGCAAGGCGTTGTCGTTAAGCTCCCAGCGCGTTGCATTCTCAACCACCGCACCAAGCGCGAGTTTATGTTGCTTCACGCCAGCGACAATCTCGTCAATTTTTTCTTGCTCCAGGAGAAAGGCGGAACGTGCCGTTGTGGTCAGTTGGGGCGCTGCCAGCACCTTTGGGTCACCATGGCGGTAGTCCTCATCAGGCTGGTAGTCCTGTGCCGGTTCGTTGTCCTCGTCAAGCTCGTTGTTTTGGGTGTCGATGTTGTGGTGGTCGGCTTGGTATTCCTCGGCGGAACGCCCGCTCCGTGCTTCAAGCTCCGAGGCCTGGTTTGCAGGCCGTTGTCGTGAAGCACTACCACCTGGGGCCGGGGCCGGGGCAGCGACTGGTGTTCCTGGGGACTTTCCGCCAGGGCTCATACTCCGCAGCTCTTCCAGACGGCGCAGGATTTCCGCGTGAGATATGTAGTCGCCAAGCGATGCAAGTCGAGACAGGAGCAACTCCAACTCAAACCGTTCATTTAGTGAGTAACGCAAACGCCGATACAACTCAAGCGTTAGCTCAAGCCCATGTTCGAGCTGAGCCTTGTTCCAAGCAGACTTGGCTCGTGCGGAGTATCGTTCCGGTGAAAAACCAAGGAGGGACTCCTTGGTTATGCCATGTTGCAACAACATCAAGCTGCGAAAGTACTCCGATAGATCAACCACAAACTGTTCTATAGGAACCCCAGAGCCGACTATATCGTCTGCGGTCTCCATAAGAACTGCCACGTCGCCAGCAGCAAGCAGCTCAACAATGGCGTTGAGTCGATCCAGACCTACCAGGCCCAGGCTCTTGCTAATTTTTTCCATGGTGATAGAGCCGGATGAAAAGGCAACAACCTGGTCAAACAGCGTATACGCGTCCCGGAGGCTGCCGCCAGCTTCCTTGGCTATCCAGAAAAGTGCCTCGTGCTCGGCTTCTATGCCCAGTTCCAGGCAGGCTTCACTCAAATGATCACGAATAGTCTCAACCGGTATAAGGCGAAAATGAAACTGCTGGCAGCGAGAGCGAATGGTTGCAGGAACCTTGTGGACCTCGGTCGTTGCAAAAATGAAGGCAACGTAGGGCGGAGGCTCCTCAATGGTCTTGAGCAGCGCGTTGAAGGCGCTGTTCGAGAGCATGTGCACCTCGTCAATGATATAGATCTTGTAGCGGGAGTTGCTCGGTGCAAAGAGCACCTCTTCCTTAATCTGACGCACATCGTTCACCGAGGTGTTGGAAGCGCCGTCAATTTCAATAACGTCTATGGACTCTCCGCGGGCAATCTCACTGGCTTCTGGATAGTCAGAGAAGTCTTCGCCACGCGGGCCATCTGGGCAGTTGAGTGCCGCAGCAAGAATACGTGCGGCCGAGGTCTTCCCAACCCCGCGGGGGCCAGAGAAGAGATATGCATGAGCAATCTGTCCGTTATTGAGAGCATTTTTGAGAGTTGATACGACGAACTCTTGCCCGGCAAGCTTATCAAAGCTGTGGGGTCGTTTTCGTCCGGCTGTTACTTCATATTCCATGGCGGGCCCTATAGGTTTGGAATAAAAAAGCCCCTTCAGCTCAGACCAAGCACACTGCGGCACATGAACCAACCGCTTACCGCTGCTGCCTTCCGGCCCTGACGGGGTTGGGCGGCGGACCATTGCACAGGGCCCGGCCGTCGACACTGAAGGGGCACTAGCGGAGAGAGAGGGATTCGAACCCTCGGTACCCTTGCGAGTACATACGCTTTCCAAGCGCACACCTTAAGCCACTCGGTCATCTCTCCAGAGCGCCGCCGAAACAGCGCACCATCACCAAAAGCGGAGAGGGTGGGATTCGAACCCACGGTACTGCAGAACAGTACAACGGATTTCGAGTCCGCCCGATTCAACCACTCTCGCACCTCTCCGAAACCGCTATTGAACGGTATTTTGTGTGCCGTTCAATGTAAAGCAAATATCACCTTGGTGCAATAGGGGAAAATTTTGACTTCTTGACAGCTCCGAAAAACGGACTGATGATTAACTGCTGGAGGTCCGGAAGTATGACTTTGCGCGCCACGGTTCACGGTAGTACCTATGGTTTTGGCTCGGTACGAGAAGTTCTTGCAAAGGCAAGCGAGGAGAAGTCGGGGGATCAGTTCACCGGCATTGCTGCCGAAAGCGTTACCGAGAGGATTGCTGCCCGCTACGTTCTCAGTGAACTCACCCTCAAAGATATTCGCGAGAACCCAGTTATACCCTATGAAAAAGACGCGGTCACCCGCATCATTGAGGACGGTCTAAACGATACTATTTTTCAAGAAATTTGCAGCTGGACTGTAGGTCAACTACGGGATTGGCTACTGAGCCATGAGGCAACGGGTGAGCATGTACGGCGGGTCAGCCGCGCACTGAACGCAGAAATGGTAGCCGGTGTTGCCAAGCTCATGTCCAATATGGACTTGGTCTACGGCGCGCAGAAGCTGCGGGTTGTTACCCGTGCTAACACCGAGGTCGGCATGGCTGGCACCCTGTCTTTTAGAATTCAACCAAACCATCCAACGGACGCCTCGGCCGGAATCATAGCCTCTATGATGGAGGGGCTCAGCTACGGAAGTGGCGACGCTATCATTGGGATTAATCCGGTCGAGGACTCCTTAGCCGGGACGACCCGGTTGATGCAGGAAAGCTACGACTTCATGACAAAGTGGGAGGTGCCAACTCAGAACTGCATCCTTTCACACATTACTACCCAGATGGACGCGGTGCAAAACGGCGCGCCGGTAATGGTGCTGTTTCAAAGCATAGCCGGAACCGAGTCGACGAACGACTCCTTTGGTGTCAACGAGGCGCTCCTGGACGAGGCCTACGACTTGATCCTGCACATGGGCAAGGCCGCCGGACCTAATTTGCTCTATTTTGAGACCGGACAGGGCTCGGAAATGGCGGTTGGAGAGGATCATGGGGTTGATGAAATGACCTTGGAGGCGCGCACCTATGGGTACGCACGTCGCTGGCGGCCCTTTATTGTCAACAACGTTTCAGGCTTTATTGGGCCAGAGACCCTCTACAACGGCAAACAGATTATTCGGGCGTGTCTAGAGGATCACTACATGGGGAAACTTATTGGTCTCCCAATGGGTATGGCACCTTGCTACACCAATCACACCAACGCCGACCAAAACGACCAGGAGACCGCGACAATGTTGCTCGCAATGGCAGGCGCCAACTACTACATGGGCATACCGATGGGCGACGACGTCATGCTCGCGTATCAGGACACCAGTTACCACGACGACGCAACTCTTCGGGAGATGTTGGGGCTTCTCCCAGCGCCGGATTTCAACCGGTGGTGTGAAAAGATGGGTATTCTTTGCAATGGGAAACTCACCGAGCGAGCTGGTGACGCCTCGCTCTTTCTCGGACGCTAGCTTATAGGCCGTTCGCGTAGACCGGTGGCACCCCCGGTTGATTCGAGGGTGCCCTTGTGTTCTAGCTCGTCGTTACAGAATCACCGCGCCCAGAATACCAACAATCATGAGGGGAATGTTGAAGTGCAGGAAGGTGGGCACACAGGTATCCCAAATATGATCATGCTGCCCGTCAACGTTAAGTCCGGCCGTAGGGCCTAAGGTGCTGTCAGATGCCGGTGAGCCTGCATCTCCAAGGGCGGCTGCGATGCCAATTAACAGAATGGTAGCCGGTGTGCTAAAGCCAAGGCTCATTGCCATAGGCACGTAGATCGCCGCAATAATGGGGATTGTGCCAAATGAAGTGCCAAGCCCCATAGTGATAAACAGGCCAATGAGAATCATCACGGTCGCGCCTATTAGGCGGCTCCCACCAAGCAATGCGCTCGCTGTTTCCACCAAAGGTTGCACCGCTCCAGTTTCACGAATAACGGCACCGTAACCAGCGGCGACCAGCATGACAAAGGCAATGAAGCCCATCATCCCAATTCCGCTGCTGATCATTTCGTCTATGTCCTGCCACCGGATAGCACGTCCGACCAGCATAATGGCTATTCCAACCAAGGCGCCAATGTGCAGTGACCCGAGAGGGCTTACCTGAATCGCCAAGGCAGACAGGGCACCAACCAAGGCCACCCAGTGACTGCGTGTCATTTTCTCCGGGGCTGCGGCCATGTTTTCCGCTACGGCGTCGGGAGCGAGCTGCAGTTCTTGGTACTCACGTGGTTTGCGGTACGTGAAGAAAACAGCCACAATCAACCCAACAAGCATAGCAAGTCCGGCAACCCACATCACGTGCCAGATTTGTCCTTGTGCGACAACAAGCCCGTTTTCGGCCATCTGGTCGCTCATAATTCCATGGAAGATCCAGCCGTAACCTATCGGCAATGCGACATACGGTGCCTTGAGCCCAAAGGTCAACGCTGCAGCAGCGGCACGTCGGTCGAGCTTGAGCTTATTCATAACCGCAAGAAGCGGTGGCACAAGGATAGGAATAAATGCTATGTGCACCGGAATGAGGTTCTGCGAAAGCGACGCGACACCGGCAATGATAAGCAGCATTACGACCGCTTTGTCCTTGACGAGCCGGCCAATGCGGCGGGTCAAGACAACTGCTATTCCGGTCTTGTGTAACGACGCCGCCAAGGCTCCCAACAAAATGTAGCTTAACGCTGTACTAGAGTTACCGCCCATACCGCCAATGAGTGTGCTCATGGTCTCACCCAGGGGCATCCCTGCAAGTGCTCCACCAGCGAGTGCCGCCACAATCAATGCCAGCAACACATTCAGCTTGAGTAAGCACAACACAACCATAATTACAACCGATAGAAAAACTGGGTTTGTCAACATTCGCGAAACTTATCACGATTAGTCGTAGCTGTACAGAATAATTGCCATGAATGATTACTGATCATGGAACACTGGCGCCTCTCTATCGTTGGAAACGAAAGGTATGGGACGCGTTATGTCCCTGGGGTCCCGGCATACTCTCCTCATAGAGCGTTGGGTCTGTGGCTGACTGGGCCTAGCTCAACCAAA
>REEM01000210.1 GCA_007695055.1 Spirochaetaceae bacterium
GGCAGCAGCGAGGCTATGTGGCGTTCTTCCGACCGGATTATGTTGGAGAAGGGCCTCTCTATACCCCACTCCTCCAGGATTAGCTCGTACTCGGCCCGTGCAAGATATTCGTCCTGCAGGGCATTGATCGATTCATGATGAAAACCTCCGTACCGGCATCCGCCGGTTCTGATATGAACAAAGAATGGACTCTGGGCATGAGAGGCATGAGGAGTTCATGTGAAGTTTGTATGGAGTTCGCCTTAGCTGACTGACACCGACGTCAACTGCCGATAAGGCGAGACACAGGCTACAATACCTGACGAAAAAAGTCACCAAAACGTTGGTTTTAGCATTTCGAAATACGGTATCGTGTCTTTATTGCATGTAATAGCCATCTCTGAAAAAGAAACTGAATCTGCATATCCATTCTAAACAAGGACTTACACATTAGCCCCGGAGATTAGGCTCGTTTGGTATGGATTTTGCGTAATGAAGTGCTAAACCCCCCTCGGCACGACTCGAGCTTATGCCGGAAAAAAGGAGGCGTAGATAGAAAGACAAACGCACAGAAGGGTAGAACGTTTTGGTTGAAACGGGCCGGGCTCTCTGGCCGGGTATATATGCGATTCAAAAGAGGAGTATGAAAGATGAAAACAAAGACACGCAAGGAATTCGTGGTGAGGTCAGCCGCGACTCAGAGGAAGTTTCTACGGCCATCGAGAGTATTGGCCATATCCGTGTGTATGATTGCCCTGCTGTTCGGCAGCCCGGTAATAGCTCTAGCCGCAGGGACTTCTGAAGCGGATCCGACTGAAACGATCACACTTCGGATCGCGAGCAGTCATGCCGGGGGGTCGTTCGCAGAGGAATTCTTGACGGAATACAAGGAAAGGGTTGAACAGCAGTTGGGAGACAGAATCGAAATCATTGTTGTTATGGATGGAGTCCTGGGTGCCGGGGACGATGTTCTGCAGGGGCTGGGTAGCGGACTATTTCAGGCATCACTTGCGGCATCAGAAGTAATGGCAACGAACTCGGCGGCGAATGTGTTCGAGCTTCCCTACTTGTTTGCTGATCGCTCCGAGGTTCTGACCCTTATCAACAGTCCGGCCTATGATTTGATAGCTGCAGGTTTTCAGGAAAATAATGTCAGGCTTGCTGCGATTTGGGACAACGGATTCCGGGTGATAACCAACAATGTTCGGCCCATTGTTACTCCAGATGATCTGCAAGGGGTTATCTTGCGTACACCACAAAGCCCAACTCGAATGAGAATGTTCGCGGAACTCGGGGCCAATCCAACTCCAATGCCATTTGGTGAGGTGTACTCAGCACTTGATACCGGTGTCATTGACGGCCAGGAAAATCCTGCAAGCTATATCTATGCTTCAGGCCTGCTCGAAGTACAAAAGTATATGTCGATCTCGAATCACGTATACCTGCCAACGTTTCTTTTGTTCGGCGAACCGTTCATAGCTCAAACACCCGACGAGATACTTGAAGTTCTGTTCAGCGTCGCTCAAGAGTTGACGGAATGGACATTGGAGCAAGGGCACGCCGCTGATGAAGATGTGATAGATCGAATGGCGAATCTTGTCGCCATCAATGCCATAGATGCGGAGTCGTTTCAAACAGCGGCCCTGACTCTATACGACACGCCCCTTTTTGCTGATCGCATTGGTGATGAGATGATCCAGGCTTCGCTCGAAGCTCTTGGTCGGCGCTAAACGCAAGAAAGGCACACGGAGAATTACGGCGAAACCGCAAAAGAGCGTGATGGGTACAAGACCTTCGTTACGGTTTTGTATCCCATCCCCGCTTTGCGGCGGCCGTAGAAATACTCATGAGTTACGGTTGCTCGCAAGATTACTGAAAAGTAATTCCCGTATGGTGCACGGAAGCGATCGAATTGAGCCAAAGAATCGAGATGGGGAATGAAATGACATTGATTGACGCCGTAGAACATCTTATTCGACGTATAGATCTAATCATCATAAAGGCGTTCGAAGTCTTCATGACCACTCTTGCAGCTACCATAGTTGTTCTAATGAATTACGCGGTGTTTTCAAGATACGTGCTGCGGTCGTCGGTCGGTTGGAGTGAAGAACTGCCTGCGTACCTCTTAGCCGTCATGACTTTCGTAGGAGCAGCTTGGGTCACTCGTACTAATGGTCACCTTAGTTTCGACCCAGTTGTACGCAAGCTACCACGAGGCGCTCAAACAGTGGTTCAAATATTCAATTTGCTATTGGTGTCTGTCTTCGGCTCGCTGCTGTTTCGGCATGGTCTGCGTAACGCCTTAGGATATGGCAGTCGGACATTGATATCGTTAGACATACCCATTTGGATATTCCGAATGTCTCTACCTATTGGCGCTGGTCTCATGGTGCTGATGAGTGTTGTCAGGATACTAGGAATGGCGCTTGGGAGGATAGGGCCCGAGCATATGGATCCCCAGGAATACGAAGAAACAGACAACAATCAAACGCCGATTGCCTAGTGCTGTAGGTCCACCCGTTTTGGGATAGCTGGCAAGACGTTTCTTAGGCCTGCGAAAACCGGTGCCGCGCTAAGTGTAGGACTTATTTGAGGCGAATCGAGTGTAAGCGCCACAAGGAACACAACAATACCTGCGGGCCGCACGAACCAGGTTTGTTGCTCTATTTAAACTCTATAGGAGTGCTTAACATTATGCCAATTGACCCTGGATTTATGGTGCTGATTACAATTGTTGTACTCTTGGTTATCGGCTTGCCAATTGCCTTTGTACTGGGACTATCTGCGACAGTCATGATCTTCTTGGATCCAGGAATAATGCCGTTGATCATAGGTGTAATACCCTTTGCGGGAGCAAGGAACTACCTGCTTGTCGCTGGGTTCTTGTTCCTCGTGGTAGGCGAGGTCATGAACCAAGGAAAAATAGCGACGAAACTCATGGATTTTGCTGGTTCATTGGTTGGCCATTTTCGGGGCGGATTGGCACAGGTCAATATCGTTACATCGTTGCTGTTCTCGAATATATCTGGATCGGCAACAGCTGATGCGGCAGCTATCGGATCGATGATGATTCCGGAGATGGTTAAGCAGGGCTACTCGAAAGCTTACTCGGCAGCGGTGACTGCCACGTCGGCTACGATGTCAATCATCGTACCTCCGAGTCTCAATTTGATCCTCTATGCCTTTGTCGCCGAGACGTCAGTTGCAGCCTTGTTTGCAGCAGGGATCCTCCCTGGTTTCTTGGTGTGTGCTCTACTGATGTTTGCCGCCTATCTACAAGCGGTGAAACGCGGATATCCGACTCAGCATACGTTTAGTCTCAAACGGCTATTTGCAACAGCCAAAGGCGCAATTCTGCCGATGACAATTCCTGTTGTAATCCTCGTAGGTATATTAGGTGGAGTTTTTACCGCTACGGAATCCGGCGCCATAGCCGCTCTATGGGCTATCATTATGTCTACCTTAATCTACCGTACTCTTGATTGGCGGGCTTTGCTTGTTACGCTGAAGACCGCTGTTTCACGATCGGCGATGTTGATGTTTATCATTGCCACCTCAACGTTGCTTGGGTGGTACCTATCTTACGAGGGAATCCCAGTGCGCATAGCTCAGGGAATAACCTCGATCTCCGACAATTACTGGGTCATCTTGGTGCTGATCAACACATTTTTTCTGCTTGCGGGTACAGTGATCCACGGAACTCCTGCAATACTGATGTTGGTACCCATATTCCTGCCGCTTGCTGATCAGTTGGGAATCGACAGAGTTCATTTTGGATTGCTTGTTACAATTAATCTTGGTATAGGGCAGCAAACACCGCCAGTGGCTTCTGTAGTTTTGATGACCTGTGCTATCGCTCGTATACGGATATCCGAGATTCTTCCTTCAATGGGGTGGTTCCTCCTGGCGATGCTCATAGCACTGATTCTGGTAAGCGCGTTCCCGATTATTTCGCTGTTTCTACCACAACTACTGTTATCATAATAAGGATTCATTAAATGCTTGATACAAAAGACTCCATTGAACTAATAGCTGTCGGCCAATCTCTTATGGAACACGAGATCAAACCGCACGACCCCGACGAGTGGCGTGCTCTTGAAGCGCTCCTGAGCGAAGCCCACGTCGTATTTACGAATTTTGAGGGCACAATCAAGGGCTGCGATCAGCGTTGGCCAATGAAAAGTCCTGAGTGGTGTACCCGGCCAGATCCGTCCAGTTTGGACGAGCTGAAAAAGCTAGGGTTTAACCTGCTCTCACTAGCCAATAACCACTCTTGGGATTTCGGACCGCACGGAGTCTTGGACACCATTACGGAGGTGGAGAAGAGAGGGTTCGTTCATGCTGGTACCGGCGTAGATCTTGAAGCTGCAGAACAGTCCGGGACCATCAAGACCCCGTATGGGGCCGTAGCCCTGTTCTCAATGGCTTCCGGCGGCATACCCGCTCCTGCCTTTGCGACTGCGAGGAGGGATATTGGACCACATGCAAGGCCAGGTATTAATCCTCTCAGAGTCGAAGATGTAAACGTGGTTCCGGCTACAGAGTATGAACGGCTGTCTAAGATCTTGCGCGAGTTGGGTCACAGTCCAATTATCAACCAGGAACTCAGGCTTGGAGACCACGTCTTTTCCAGAGGAGAACAGTTTGTTCTGGAGCGTGGAATAGAGGATAGTGACCGCAAACGCCATTTGGAGTTGATTGCGAAGGCTGCGCAGACCGCCGAGATGGTTCTGGTGTACGTACATCAGCACCACTGGGAGAATGAGTGGCAGGAAGTGGGTTCATGGTTGCAAGATTTCGCGTATCAATGCATTGACGCTGGTGCCCATGCATTCTTTGGGCATGGAGTGCCAATGCTTCAGGCTATTGAAGTCTACAAGGAACGGCCGATCCTTTATAGCTTAGGTAATTTCATTTTTCATCCAACGGCAGGGCCAGCGTACTGGCCCGATAGACGTTGTTGGCAGAGCGTTGTGGCAAAAGGAAGATTCAAGGATGGACAATGGGAAAAGCTGGTCCTGCATCCAATCTCACTTGGTACCGCAGAGGCGGTCATGAACGAGATTAACGAACATCCTTCAAAAAGATACCCACTCCCCGCGAGAGGAAAATACGGCGAGCAGATCCTTAACGACCTTGCAGAGCTGTCCGCGCCGTTTGGAACAGAGTTTGATATTCAAGAGGACCGAGCATATTTAAAGCTCCGCTGACAGATAGAACACGGCCGATACGGCGTTGCGCTTGGGCAAGTAATTTGGGGTCTCTCTGCGTTTCTGGCTTGGGCTGCAAGATGATTACGACCTGGAGGAAGATTTAGCGGCGTTCGAGGAACGGTCGGCCACCGAAAACAGGTCTACAGGCATTAGCAAGATTTTCAGGGCTTTCACGCGATCTGCCTGCCTTGCGCGAGGACGTTCATGCCCAAAGGGCCGTGTTTACTTTTCCGCCAGATCTCGGGTGTGTAAACGATGCTACGACTGAAGAAGCCGAATTATGGAGTCGAGTACGTGTGACATGGTTGCCGGAGTGAACTTTGCAATTACTCGTTCGACTATGGTAACCGAAGCGCCGGTCGACGCTTGGATCGACTTAAGTCCGAGAAAGGCAAGGGGATGACAACAATACAGCCCTTTACAGGTTGCTCCACGCTTCGTCCTCTTCAGATGTATCCCATAGTTTTGAAAGGCTGGTTTCTGCAGCCTTTTCCAGAAAGCCACCTTCGCCTTGCGACTTCAAAAAGAGGACAAAATCCAGGACTTCTCGAACCTTTTCTTCCGGAAGGTCGTCCGTCTCGCGTAGTAAAACATCACGTGTTTTCATTGGCTGCCCCCTTCAGTAAGAGTATATACCGTAACGAAGAATCGGAAAACTGTGCAGGGACACCCCACACCTCGCGCAGCCCCCGCGTCCAAACCCCGCCGCTGCTCAAGCTCCTATCTGCTGTTCGCTGACCAGCATGCGGAGGATGAGGTGGGCAAAGTTGCGGCGGGCGCTTTCGTTGTCCAGGATCTGGAGGGCGAGCTTCTCGTGGTCCCTCATGCTGTCAAGCACTGCGTCCTCAACGCGCTTGGGGAAGATGCCGTGCATGACCTGCTCGGCGCTGTGGTTGTTGACCTGGGCCATGGTGGCCTCGTCACTGCGGACGCTGTCGGCCACCCACTGGGTAAAGCGCAGCTGGTCTGCGTCACTTACATCGGCCCCAAAGATCTCATTCAGCGCCTCTATGATCTCGGAGAGCAGCTTCTTTTCCGGGTCATGGGCGGTGCCGCTGCCCAGCTCGCTGAGGGGCTTAAGGCCGTACTCCTGCTCGGTCTCTCCGAGCACCAGCTCGTGCTCGGCGCGTTTGGTCAGGCGGTAGTGGGTGAGGGCCAGCTCGGAGACATCGACCTCGTCATCATCTAAGCGGTCCACGCGCAGCAGCGGGTACAGGTGCTTGGAAAAGACACACAGCTGCTCAAGCTCGCGGTCCTCGTACTCCACAATTTGCGAGAGAAACTCATAGGCGCGGACAAAGCTCTGCAGGTTCTTGCGGAAGAGATCCAGCCCGTCGAGCGCCTCACCGGCCTCGGCAAGTTGGTGCTCTGCCTGCTGCAGACCTACGCTGTCGCCGTTCTGGCGGGCCTGAGCCTTGGCCGCCCGCGCCTGGCGCCGGTCTTCCTCAAAACTACGATATCGTTTTGTGAACCTGTCCCGGGCCGGGGCACAGTGCTGCGTGAGCTGTGCGGCCGAGGCCTTGGGGTCAAAGAAGGCTGCGGCAAAGGCCTCTACCTCTGACCAGTGGTAGATCTGCTGTTGGTCAAGCTTGCTTTGAATGTCGTACACAATCTGCGCGTCCGAGATGTCGGCAAGCTCGGCACGGTTGTAGTAGGGGAGGAAGGACTCAAGGATATCTTGCGCGTCGTTAAAGAAGTCCAGGATAAAGGTGTCTTTGCCGGGGAAGGTGCGGTTGAGCCGCGAGAGGGTCTGCACGCAGTCCACGCCCTGCAGCTTCTTGTCCACGTACATGGCACACAGCTTGGGCTGGTCAAAGCCGGTCTGAAACTTGTTGGCCGCAATCATGACGTTGTACTCAGCGGTGTCAAATGCCTTGGCAAGCTCACGCCCGTTGAGACCGGGGTTCAGCAGCTTGCTGGTCTCGGTCACCTCCTCGGGAATGACTTCATCAGGCGGGACACTGCCGGAGAACGCCACCATGGGGTGTACATCTGTGTAGCCGCGCTCCTGGGCGTAGGCGCGCATGGCTAAGTGGTAGCGCACCGCCTCCTGGCGGCTGCTGGTCACCACCATCGCCTTGGCCTGGCCGTCCAGCATGTGGCGAATGTGCTCGCGGAAGTGCTCTACAATCACCTCCACTTTCTGGGCGATGTTGTAGGGGTGCAGCCGCACCCAGCGCGCGAGCTTGGTACGCGTCTTTTTTGAGTCTACTTCTTCATCGGTCCCGTCGGGGTGGGCGAGTTTCCACGCCGTGCTGTAGGTCGTGTAGTTGCGAAGCACGTCGAGAATAAA
>REEM01000066.1 GCA_007695055.1 Spirochaetaceae bacterium
ACAGAAACACCACCGGAATATCGTGCTCGGAGAGAATGACGGCTGCAGCCTCTGTTCCGTCAATGCCAGTTCCAAGATCAATATCCATAAGGACGAGCTCGAAGGGTGCGCCGGATCGAGCAGCTTCAATTGCAGCTTCTCCACTCTGGGTAGTTGAAACCGTGTAGCCGTAACGCTCGAGACTGGACTTAGTCGCCATTGCAATGAGAGCTTCATCCTCAACCAGCAGCAGTGACCTTTGTGTGGACTCCATCATGGTTGGTTACCCCCTCATCAGCTATCTGCGTTTGGCCTGAGGAGTATACATCCGGGCGGTACCGACACTCAAGGTTTCTTCGGCTACTATTGAGACATACTTCTAGTTCAGCGGCTGAATAGTGTAACCCTCCTTCTCAATGCGGTTCCGTAAATGATCAATGTAGGAAGGGCTTATCTCACAGCACCCGCCAACCATGGTAGCGCCTCGGTGTATCCAGCTCATGACATGATCGGCATAGGTATCTTCATGCAGGTCTTTTCTGGCTGAGAGCGCGTCTACTGTCCCGCCAATTTTCAGCAGGTCAACAGATGCAAAACCGTTCGCATATCCTCCGTAGGGTATATCCAGATGCCGTAGTGCCTTTAGACCTTCGCCTATGGTTTCCGGAAGAGAGCAGTTGAACATAAGGCCCGCCAAAGGGTAAGCGGAAATGGCCGCAAGAGCTTCCGCAATGGACTCGCCGGAACGTAGCGTATTCGGTTGCTCATCGGACAGGTTAAGACCCAAGCAGGTTGCTCTATCCGTCTCAAGTGCGGCCTCCACTGCTGCTTGAGCCTCCTTGACCGTGGAGATAGTCTCAATGAGAAACAGATCAACAACGGGAGCCTGAAGAGCAACTATCTGCTCGTATTCATGCTTCAGTTCCGCAAAAGGCCGTGCATCCGGCTCGTAGCTTCCAGCTAAAGGCGGCAAGCAGCCCGCTATCTGTACATCTTCTGCCTGTGATCCAAGGTCGTCCCTGGCTTCCAAAGCTATGTTTAAAGCTTGTCGTTGCAGCCTTTCAAACCAATCAACTTCACCATCTCGCTCAAGGCGGGTAGGGGTGCATGCGTAGCTGTTAATGGTGATAATGCGGGCTCCAGCCTTCATGAAGTCCTTATGCACTTCCTTCACTATATCCGGCCTATCCATCATTACTTTGGTCGACCACAGCGGATGGGCGGTTTTTTGGGCGCGCTTGTATATCTCCTGTCCCACGCCCCCATCCAGTAAACAAATGCCTTTCATACGATGTCTGTCCTTATGTTCATGCTCTTGGTTATGAACCGCGGTCTTAGTCATGCGGTAAGATGCCTCCTTGCAGGTCTTCAAAGCAAGCAAGTAATGGGTTTTCGTTCATTTTGCTGTTGGTGAACCGGCGTGATCGTGGTACCTTTTACCTCAAAGCTCAAAATATGCTAAAGGTAACTAAATAAGGCGTTGTCAACAAATCGGAGGCGCCGTCATGAACGGGAGTAGAGGAATGAGAAGTAATTTATCTAAGTATGCTGTTGGCCTGCTCATGTTTTTCGGGGTATTGGTAACGCTCAGCGCGGCTGGCACTGGCGAGCAGGTAGACACCGAGATTCGCATGCCGTCGCAGCCGCGGCAGTATATTGCCCCATTGGGTGATGAGGCAGCCACTCCCGAGTTAGTGCTTCCTTTTTCCGAGGTAGTGGTTCCCGGTAGCGATACTACCGTTGTTTCCTACACCCTAAGCATTTTTGACTCCGAAGGGGACTTGGTATGGCAACTTGTAGAACGCGAGACCGAACGAAGAGGCTTCTTTGGGCGACTGTTTGGCGGTGAACGACCAAGTATTCCGCTGCCTGATACCCTTGTGTGGGATGGTACCTATAGAAACTCCGAGCTGGGCCCGGAGGGTGAGCATGTGCCTGATGACGACTACACATACCAGGTGGTGATCGCCGATTACGATGGAAATACGGCTTCTACACCACCATTTGCCGTGACGGTAGATAATACGCCGCCTCAAGTTACCAGGCTTGACTCCCCACATCGTCGTTTTGCTCCCATTCCCAGCAGCGCGCGAACCGAATTTGTCATTAACCAGGAAGGTTCTCGCGAACATGACTGGCAAGGTACAATTCGTGACTCACAGGGTGAGGCGGTCTGGCAGTGGACGCAGCGTAACGTCAATATGCGTAACAGAGACCAAGATCGCGTCCCGGCACCTGAGATTGTGTGGGACGGAACAGTTAACATACAAGGTGACCCTAGCGTGGGTGAGCTTGTCCCTGAAGGTGAGTACAGCTACGAGCTTGTAGGGCGAGACCGTGCTGGCAATGTCACCAGAGTTGCGCTTGAGTATCCCATAGAGCTAAGCCTGACAGCGGGTGATGTTGAGCTCCATCTGGGAGATCAGGTGAATGCTTTCTCACCAAATAATAACGGTGTGCAAGATACATTGAGCTTTTTTGTAAATGTGTTTGATACAGAAGGCGTTGTGCAGTGGCAACTACACATAACTGAACATGGTGCTCCGGGACAAGTGCTGCGAAGTATTACCGGCCTTGCTCCGGTTCCGAACGAGATTGTTTTTAATGGCAGGTCAGCGGCAGGTACGGTGCTTCCCGACGGGGAGTACCAGGCAAGCTTTACGGTTGAGTATGACACCGGGTACATTGCCGAGGCAGTTCCGGTGGCATTCACACTCGATACCACTGCCCCACAGGCAGAGGTTCGCTACGACACCCTGCCAGCACCTGCGGTTGATAGAGACCGAGTGGCGTTCGGTGGTGAGACGCGGGACCGAGTCGAGTTCACCGTAAATGCCGATGAAGATCAGGACTGGGAAGCTGTGCTCTACATTAATGGTGAAGAGTACATGCGCATGTTGCGCTCTGATTTTGGTGAACTATCCTTCCCGTTCACTGTGGAGTGGGACGGACGCGATCTTGACGGGCAAGAGGCTCCGGACGCCGTCTATGAGCTGTACTTGGTTGCTACAGACCGTGCCGGGAACACCGGGCGCTCGAACATTGTGCGAATAGAAAAAGACACCCGAGATCCGGCTGTGCATCTGCATATGGGTGACGCCGACCTCGACGAGCAGCCAGAGGCCTTTCAGATTTCTACACGGGCCGAAGCAGAAGATACCGTCGTTCCAATGCGAATTGAGTATGAAGCGGAAGACCTCATTGAAGAAATGCGGCTTGAGGTGCGAGATTCTCAAGGCCGGGTCGTGGCAAGTCGTGTGAGCCGAACTGCTTTTGACAGCTATACCTGGAGTGGCCGTAACAACGCTGGTGCCCCTGTTTCCGACGGTGTCTATACCGTTGATCTTCGTGTGAGTTACCTCAACGGGGCAGTAAGCGAGGTGTTGGAACAAGGTCCAATTGTGGTCGACAGTACCCGTCCGAGCGTAGCGCTTGGTGACCAAGTGGCCATTGAGATTAACCCGCGCCCATTCGCTCCCGAGAACATGGGGCGGCAGGAAGAGCTGACACTTGAACTGGGCGTGCGTGCCGGTATTGTTGTTCAGTCCTGGGAGGTCGATATTCGTGATCGTACCGGTCGAACCTTCTACAAGTTCTCCGGAACTGGAAATCCGCCAGCAGAGCTCATGTGGGACGGGCGTTCTGCAGACGGTGAGCTGGTGCAGTCGGCAGAGCTGTACAGGGCGGTATTCACGGTAAATGACCGCAGCGGCGCGGTGGAGCGTGCCGAGACAACCATCGAGATTGATATTCTGGTGATAGAGGACGGGGACGTCCTGCGAATTGTTGTCCCCAGTATCCAATTTCCGCCAAACAGCGCGGATCTATTCGGTGTCTCGGACGAGGATATGGATCGCAACTTCCATACATTACGTCGTATCGCGGCAATTCTGACCCAGTACAACAGCCGCGATATAGTCATTGAGGGCCATGCTGCTCACGTGTACTTCCGAGCAAGTGATCCGTTGCACCGCCAAGAGCATGTTGGTGTGCTGGTTCCCCTCTCCGCAGCTCGGGCCGAGCAGGTGCGGCGTGCGCTTATTATTCTTGGTCTGGATCGGGACAGAATGTCCACAGTCGGAATAGGCGGAAGTCGACCAGTCGTACCGCACAGCAACCGCGAAGAGGTTTGGAAGAACCGACGAGTAGAGTTTATCATGGTGCGCTAAGGAGCGCTCAGCACGTGCTGCTGCACTTGTGTTCAGCTAAGACTGGGGCTGGCGGTTGTATTGACCGCCAGCCCCTTTACGTACTATAGTTGCGCTCTATTCCTCAAAAGTATACACCAAGGAGTATCAACATATGAGTAAGGCACATCGTGGCAAGGGCGCGCGCGCTGAGTATGTTCGCAGTGGACGCGGAACCTGCCCCATTACCAAGAAAACTGGCGTGAAGCTTCTTTACGAGCAAGAGATTGATGGAAAGAAGGTCATGGTGTCAAAAGCTGCTAAGGCTGCCATCAAGAACGAGCAGAAGCGTTCCGTCAAGGCAGCTGCTAAAGAAGAACGTAAAGAAGCTCCGGTAGAAGCTTAAGCTACTGGCCGGTCGTTGGGGCCGGCCGCTTTGGCCAGCTTGATATCCGGTTCCGACGGCCCGTAAACCACGTGAGGAGCACATGATCTGGGGACAACACAGTTTCCCGGACGACACACTGTTCCGGCTTGCATTCGGCAACCTGCGAGTGTATCTCGGGCGCAGACGACGTGAGTGGCGGTGGTCTCTCGAATACTCCGACTTGACCGAGGCAGCAAGCTTTGAAGCAGTAGGGGCGGCAGAGGCTATGACCCTCAGCAATCTGTCCTGGCAACGGATGATCACCAAGGAGCTCTCCGAGGTGGTGGTGCTTGCACCACGCCTCCCGGATCGCCCCCTTTCAATTTTCCCACAAGAACAAGTTCAGATTGCACAGAACGCTCAGGTTCAGCTCTGGATCTCTATTCCCCTTTGGGTACATGTAGGCTGCGCCAAAGGGGAAACGGTGTTCGAGGCGGGCTCGGAGCGCTTGTCCGGCAGTTGGCTTGGAGACTCGGTTGGGGGCCGCATGGCATACACCCTCAAGTCCGAGCCTCGCTATCATGGTGAGTCGGATCTAATCCCGGATCATCGGGCGCGGTGTGTTCTGAGTATACTCAATCAGGCGGATGCGCCCTTTGTTGTGAGCAAACTCGCGGTACCCAGCGAGCTTCTTCATCTTTACCAGACTACAGGCGGGTATGGCGGTGGGGTGTATACCAGTGAGGTTAAGCTGCTTCAGACCCGTGACCATGAGATCAGTGTGAATCCATTACATCACCGTGAGTCTTCCAGACAACCTCCTTTTGTAGCTGCCCGTGTTCGTGGGGTTGACAATTTCTGGAAACGCAGCGTTGGGCTTTTGAAGCGAATTGGAAACTACTCATGAACGAGCTGTTTGAACTGGGACTCCAGCTCGACGTTCTCCTTCGCATTCTGCGCTTCCTTGGGCTCTTGGTACTTGGTGTCCTTATGGTGAAGGTGCTGGCTTTTGGCGTTGGCCGCACCATGAACAAGCGATTCTCGGAACAGTCCATAATGATCACCCGTAAAATCGTTTTCTACTCCGGGTTTCTGATTGTCGTCATGACCCTGCTTGCGGATTTAGGCTTGAATCTTGCGGCTTTGCTGGGTGCTTTTGGCGTTGCTGGTATTGCCATTGGCTTTGCTGCGCAAACAAGCGTATCAAACGTAATAAGCGGAATGTTTCTTATTTCGGAGAAGCCATTTGAGATTGGCGATATCGTACGCGTTGGGGAAAACACCGGCGTAGTTCTCTCTATAGACCTGCTGTCAATTAAGATTCGAACATTTGACAATCAATTTCTGCGTATTCCGAATGAGACCTTGATCAAGTCCGATGTCGTTAACATTACACGCTATCCGATCCGGCGTGTCACCTTTGAGTTTGCGGTTGAGTACAGTACCGAGTTGGCCGAGCTTAAGCGGGTGCTGCTGAGCGTGGCGGCCGAGATCCCCGAAGTCCTAGACAACCCCGAACCTTTGTTTCTCATCAAGGGCTTTGGTGTACGGGGAGTAGATATTGTGTTTGGCGTTTGGTTTGCCAAAGCGGATTTCTTACTGGTGCGAAACACCGTCGCGGAGCGGACGAAAGCCGCGTTTGAGGCCAACAACATCCGATTCGCCATTGTTAAGTGGCCACCGGAGCAATAAAAAGGGTGACCGGTTATGCTGTCCCGGTCACCCCAAATCAAAATCACTGTGATTGTCCCTATGAGTAAGTTTTATTCTTATTCACAGTCCTCCGGATTCACAGTGCCTACTGGTGATGGTGGAAAAGCAAGAATGCTTTCAAGCCCGTCGAATTTATCCACGTCTTGATCAACGCACCCGTTACGTTCCTGATTCATGTAGTCTGAGGTCTGGAAGGAGTAGGTAAAATTGGTATGGACGTCGTATGTCCCCGCCATGATTGCGTAGGTGTCCTCGGTCATGACCAACTCTTCGTCGGTAGGAATAACAAAAATCTTTGTGGGTGAGTCGTCGGTAGAAATAATAGTCTCTGCGTTCTTTGTGATAGAGACATTGTTCTTGCGCGGATCTAGTTTGATTCCCATTACATCAAGCCCTTGGGCTGCCAGTTCCCGAATAAGGGCACCACGTTCACCGACACCTGCGGTGAACACTAAGGCGTCAACCTTACCGAGTGCTGCGGTATATGAACCGATGTACTTGCGAATGCGGTACGCTTCCATTTCAATTGCAAGTTGAGCCTTCTTGTTGCCCTTCTCAGCGGCCTTCTGTATGTCACGGCGGTCAACAAACTCTTCGGTTATGCCAAGAAGTCCACTTTTTTTATTCAGAGCTTTTTCAACTTCATCAATTGCCATACCACAAATGTTGGTCAGGTAGAATGGAATTGCCGGATCCATGTCGCCGGAGCGGGTTCCCATAACCAGGCCTTCAAGTGGCGTTAGGCCCATTGAGGTATCAAAGGAACACCCGTTCTTGACAGCGTTAATGCTTGAACCATTTCCAACATGCGCAACAATGACGTTTGTTTCAAAAGGGTCCTTACCCAGGAGGACTGCTGCGCGCTTGGCGGTATACAGGAAAGATGTTCCGTGAAAACCATAGCGGCGGACGCCGTACTTCTCGTACCAGCTGTAGGGCAAAGCATACATGTAAGAACTCTGAGGCATCGTCTGGTGCCATGCCGTATCCATAATTGCACAGTGCGGGACGTCTGGTAGGGCTGTGCGTGCAGCCTCAATACCCATAATGTTGGCTGGATTGTGCAAGGGTGCCAGATCCTGAATCTCACGGAATGCGGCAATAACGGAGTCATCTACAAGAACCGACTTAGAGAACTTCTCACCACCATGGACAACACGGTGACCAACGGCCTTGACCTCCTGAATTGAGGCTATTGCACCATGGCTTGGGTCGACAATGGCCTCCTGTATAAGTTCAATTGCCACTCGGTGATCCGGGCAGTCCTTTTCACGGACAAACTCATCTTTGCCGCTCGTTTTGTGAGTAATGACGGATCCAGGCTGTGTTACGCGTTCTACCATACCGGTAGCGAGAATGCGACGTTCATCCCAGTCGTACAGTTGGTACTTGACCGAGGAACTGCCGCAGTTGAGAGTGAGAATGACCATGACGACCCCCTAGGGAAATGTGCCGCCCGTGGCGGCTGGAATATGTTTACGAGAAGTATTACGTATTTTTACATAACTCCCGCGAAACATCAAGCTTCCTTTTCATCCGTAACGAAAACCGCATTCGAATACAGGGAAGAATTCACATCATTGCGTTTTTTTCTTGCCAAATGCACAATTCGGGCGTAATCTGATGTTAGTAACGCGATGTGGTTCCCGTTTCTTACCAGAGAAACAGACAATCCATGTCGTATTCGACAAGAGAGGGCATACCCAAGGGGCCGTGACAGCGTTCCAAGCCCCAAGGATAGTGCTTTCAAGAAAAACAGGAGGCAAGAGATGAGGAGATTTAAGGTTGTCGCCATGACTTTTATGGTCATTGGCGCGCTCGCGCTAGTGGTTGCGGGTTGTGAACCAGCCGCTGACGATGCTGTGGCTGCAACGAATCCTACCGATAATCCGTGGACCGATGGAGTAGACCTCTCCGGAACCGAGGTTGAGATTTTTGGGGCTTTTGTAGATGAGGACGCCCGCCGCTTCCAGGCCAGCATGCGACCATTCATTGAACAAACCGGGATTAACGTGATTTACGAGGGCTCCGGTGACTTTGAGTCACTCATTACCATTCGTGCAGAGGGTGGAGATCCACCCGATATCGCTGCCTTTCCGCAGCCGGGCCTCATGTACGATCTCGCCGATAGCGGACACGTTGTAAACCTGTATGACTGGTTTAGTCGCGACTATCTGCTGCAGCAGTACGCCGAGAGCTGGCTCGATATCGTTGAGCATGAAGGCGAAATGCTGGGTGCGTGGTATCGCACAAGTATCAAAAGTCTGGTTTGGTATCCCAAGCCCGAGTTTGAGGCAGCCGGATACGAAATCCCCGAGACCTGGGACGAGCTTATTGCACTCTCCGACCAGATGGTAGCCGACGGAACACCTCCTTGGACCATTGGTATTGAGAGCGCCGGTGCAACCGGCTGGGTGGCTACCGACTGGCTTGAGGACATCATGCTTCGCACAGCTCCGCCGGAAGTTTACGACGCCTGGATCATTGGTGAACATCCCTTTGACTCACCTGAAGTACGCCGAGCTGTAGAGATTATGTCCGAGATCTGGATGAACAACGACTACGTGCTTGGTGGAACCACTTCCATTCTTACCGTGCCGTTTGGTGATGCACCAAACGCAATGTTCAGTGACCCCCCTGCTGCATGGATGCATCGCCAGGCAAGCTTCATCCCGGCCTTCTTTCCCGACGGCGTAACAGTGGGTGAAGACGTGGACTTCTTTTACCTTCCGCCCATTGATGCAGAGCAAGGTAGTCCAGTTCTCACAGCCGGTGATGCGCTGGGCGCCATGGTTGATCGACCAGAAGTCCGAGCGGTCATGCGCTATCTCACTACCGGTGAGTCGACCCGCGCATGGCTTGAGTCCGGCGGATTTGTGTCTCCTCATCTGGACACCTCACTTGACTGGTATCCGACCGACACCGACCGCCGCTACGCCGAGATCCTTTTAGATGCAGATACGGTCCGGTTCGACGCATCCGACATGATGCCGGGTGCCGTTGGTACCGGTAGTTTCTGGACCGGTATGGTTGACTACGTTTCCGGAGACGAGCTTGGGCGAGTCCTGCGCGAGATTGACAACAGTTGGCCACGAGACTAACGCAGTTGGTTGGACACGCAACATGTCGTGTTGATTAAGCTTTTGTTGAGCTGTGGCCCCTTTTTGGGGCTGCAGCCTTCTAACCGTAGGTGGGGGAATGAGTAGCGTAGCTAAGAAAGATCGTGCATTCGAAATTTTCGCGGCGACTCCGGCCCGTATTCTTGTTGCATTAATTATCCCAACGATTACTTTTTTCGTACTGCTGTGGAGTTTTAACTTCATGCGGGATACCCGTGCACCAAGAATAATGGTCGCGATCGTAGCTTTGGTTGTGGGAGTCGGTGGTGTCTGGGCACTCTACTTGGCACTTAATCATCTAGTGACTCAGATGCCCATGCGCATACGGGACTCACTCCTTCCCTATGTTTTTGTCGGCCCGGCCTTGGCGGTGTTGACAGCATATATTGTTTTACCGTCATTGCGCACCGTTACCTTGAGTCTCATGAACCGTGCAGGCACCGAGTTTGTTGGGCTTGACAACTATATCTTTGCATTTACCGATCCATCAATGCTCATTACGCTGCGGAACACCTTTCTGTGGTTAATCATTGTTCCTGCTTTTACCGTTTCTCTTGGATTGCTCATTGCGGTTCTGGTAGACAGGATGAGCGAAACAGGGGAAAAAATTGCTAAGACCTTCATCTTTCTCCCCTTGGCTATTTCGTTTGTTGGCGCCAGCGTTATCTGGCGCTTCATCTACTTCTACCAGCCTGCTGGAATGGTTCAGCCCGGTTTGCTCAACGCTATTGTCGTGGCTCTTGGTGGCTCGCCGCAGGGTTGGTTGACCATTCGGCCATGGAACAATTTCTTTCTCATTGCCATCATGATCTGGTTACAGACTGGATTTGCAATGGTCATATTGTCGGCGGCTGTAAAAGGGGTGCCTGGCGACCTGTTAGATGCTGCACGCATTGATGGGGCCGGTGAGATTCGCGTTTTCTTCAATGTCATTATTCCCTATGTAAGCGGAACGATCCTGACGGTCACCACAACCATACTCATCTTGGTACTGAAGATTTTTGATGTCGTGTTCGTCATGACAAGCGGTCAGTTCCAAACCGGAGTTGTCGCGTTCCGAATGTATCAGGAAGCCTTTATTTTCAGACACTTTGGACGAGGTGCCGCCTTAGCGACCTTGCTTTTTATTGGCGTATTGCCAATCATGATTCGGAATATGAAATCTATGAAGGAGCGGAGGTAAACCATGAGTACATCAGTTTCCAATACCGCTGCCGCTCCATTGACGCTGCAGCAGAAAAGAATCCGTGCAATCCTTGCGGGCATTCCGGTTCGACTTACGGTGCTTATACTGGTTGTAATCTGGACCGTGCCTACTTTGGGGCTCCTGGTGAGTTCATTTAGACCAGCGGCAGCAATACGAAGCACAGGCTGGTGGACGGCGCTCTTTGCTCCGTTTACCGCGGACTGGACGCTTGCCAACTACATACAGGTAATTGGTGCCGACCGCATGGGACTTGCCTTCAGTAACAGTTTGCTCATTACCATTCCAGCAACCGTTATTCCTATTACTATTGCGGCCTTTGCCGCTTTTGCGTTGGCCTGGATGGATTTCCCTGGGCGTAAGTTGGCCTTTATCATCGTCGTTGGCCTCATGGTTGTGCCGCTGCAAATGTCCCTTATTCCCGTTCTCCGCGTCTATACCAATCTGCGGCTCAACGGCACCTATCTGGGAATGTGGTTAGCGCATACCGGATTTGGTCTCCCGCTGGCGACATACCTACTCTATGGGTACATATCCTCCATTCCAAAAGAAATTCTGGAGTCTGCTCATGCGGATGGGGCCAGTCCTATGCTGACCTTTACCAGACTCATTATGCCTTTGTCCGTGCCTGCGGTGGCATCATTTGCTATCTTCCAGTTCCTCTGGGTCTGGAACGACCTGCTGGTAGCCTTGGTATTCCTTGGAACGCGATCTGCGAATGTAATTGTCACAACGCGTCTTGCCGAGCTTGTAGGGTCTCGTGGACAGGACTGGCACGTTCTCACTGCGGGAGCTTTTTTGACCATCATTGTTCCTTTATTTGTCTTTCTCTCGCTTCAAAGATTCTTTGTGCGCGGTATGATGGCTGGCTCGGTCAAGGGATAAACACATTACAGGGACAACACATGGTGTCTGGGCTGGTGCTGCGGCAGCAAACCCAGACACCATGTGGCAACCTAACAAGGCCGAACAACAAGGAAGCACAACATGAAACCTAGACGTGTTTCGGCTCAAGATGTCGCCGAGCGAGCTGGTGTTTCCCGAACGACGGTGTCCTTTGTACTTAACAACAGCCCAGGGAAGAGCATAACCGAGGAAACCCGGCGCCGAGTTCTACGCGCTGCAGATGAACTAGGGTACATGCCGAATCAAGACGCACGACGACTAGCATTGGTCCGTTCCAGTGCCATTGGAGTGTTCATTACTCATTCACAGTATGTGTACAGCGATGTATTCATAAGTCGCGTTATTGAGGGGATGTCGCAAGCCGTAAATCGGAATCGCATCCAGCTGGTCATACAGCCTCTTCGTTTTGAGGATCACGGATATCTGCGCTTAGTAGAAGAGTCCGGAGTCCAAGGGGTTATCCTCATCAATACTCGTGAGAAAGATCCCGGGGTAGCCGAGCTTTGCAACCATGGGATCCCCGCGGTTTCTATAGACTTCATGGAGGACTCACCGGTTGACCAGGTGTATGTAGACAATCGGGGCGCGGCCCGGGAGATCGTTAAGCTCGTTCTGGAGTGGGGGCACCGTGATGTTGCCATGATCACCCATGCTCCGCTGGAGTTCTCTGCATCTCGTCGGCGCTTCGAGGGGTATCGCGAAGCGCTCGCGGAGTATGGAACGGGAATGAATGAGGCGCGGGTTTATTACGGTAGCTTTTCAGAGGACAGCGGCTACAAGGCAATGATCGAGCTGCTGCGCAGTCAACCAAGGCCGACTGCGGTGTTTGCCGGAAACGACATGATTGCGTATGGTGCGCTCATGGCTTGTCGCGATATAGGTGTCGCGGTGCCGGACGATATCTCTATTGTGGGTTTTGACGACGACTATCTCTCCCGGTACACAAATCCGCCGCTGACGACTATGGCGCTGCCCGCTGCTGGGCTTGGCTCCGAGGCAGTCAACCTGCTTATACGGCGCATTCAGGCAGGCAGGGATGCGGAGACTGGAAGCCAAGGCTTGGTCCCGCAACGCATTGTTCTGCCTACTCATATCTCTATTCGAGGAAGCTGCCAGCGATTACGGGAGTCTGGGCCGGAAAACTAGGAGAAAATCTTCTAATCACGAATCAGGAGGAGCAAAAAGCCTGTAGTAGAGTGTAGATGAACACTCGAACAGGGTTTGGAGCGCTACTCTGGGGTTTGCTTGCAAGCAGCATTGCCTGGGCTGGTGCCCCTCTGCCAGAAGGGGTACACCCCGGCCTTCTCAACGGAACGCGGGTGGAAGTTGCCGCCCGCAGTTACGATCTTGAGACTCAGCTTCTGCGACTCATCATAGGCTTAGATGGTGGGACACGTTTGTACCTGCACATGGCAGATGAGGAGCGTACAGACCCCATTTTTGGGATCTCTTCCAACAATCTGCGGGCCGGGCCGGTGCTGTTAAACGGCCTCCACCGTGCCGTCCGGTCACCAACTGGTCATGGGCCAGGCTCAAGCGTCTGGGAAGAGACAACTGAGATGCGGTCGGACTTCTCTTTTGAGCCATCAAGTCGACGTGGTCTAGAACTCAGCTACCAAGGTTCTGCAAGAGACACCGGAGGGTTCACCCGTATTGGCGTATACGCACTTGAGGAGCGACAGGGAGTTCCCGGGAGCGGTGTGTCCTTAGGGCACGAGTCGGGCCCTTACGCGTTTGAGGCGCTCACCGGTCTCGTTCGCCCACTACCCGGAACGACCTCTGAAGATTGGTTCCTCGGTCGGCGGGATTTCCCCGGAGGATACCTTGCGCACTCGGCACTGAGTTCCCGACTAACAACGGGTGTGCTTAAAGCACGGGCTGCAGGAGGCATGAGCTATGGTCCGCTCGTGCGTTCCGGTATCTGGGGCCGCGCTCTGGTGAGCGTAGAGGGGCCAGCTGCTATCCTCCGGTTTTTAGGCGCGGTGAGCAACCCGGACTACCGGGCTCCCGACGGCCGGGTACCACCCATGAGACGTTACACCGACGTGTCACTGCGCATACCCGGTGAGGGAGCATTCTCGGTATTCGGAGGCATAGCATCACGCTCCGGTCAGGTTCCATTTTCGGTACATGAGAGTGCCGTACACCGGCGGGAGTTCCGTCTTGGTTTTGATTATGAAGGGCAGCGACTTCGCCTTGGCATGACCGCTAAAGGAGAGAACCTACGCGACCGCAATGACGAGCGAACACGAGATGAGACTCTGAGCACCCAAATTGCATCTGGTGCCCTTGCCGGTGACGGACTGCGTGCAGTAGCTGAGCACCAGATCACAAGGCGGCTAACAGCAGACGAAGTGGTGTCCGGATACCTCACAGTGAGCAGAGTTGGTCTTCGGTACAGGGTGCATGCGGTGAGGCTTGAGTTTGATGCAGCCCATAGGAAAGAGCAGGTTGACCGTTTCATGGTACGCGGTGCGTCCTATGTCTCCTATGGCGACTGGAGTCTCAATCTCATACTTTCAAGCGATATCAGCCCTATGTCTGAGTCGGAGTTTGAGCAAGACTGGAGTGCACGACTGGAGCTGCGGCGCGTGTTTCACATTCGCTAAGTGGCGTACGTGGGGCGCTGCCGGTTTATACGACCTCGTGTTTGCCGTTCCAGTCACCAACGTACAAAACCTCTCGTTCAAGTTCAAGGCCAAGTCGTTTTTGCACGCTGTCGCGCACACTTTCAATAAGAGTGCGAATGTCCTCGGCAGTGGCCGTTCCGGTATTGATAATAATGTTTGCGTGCTCTGGGGATATTTGGGCTCCTCCTACACGCAGACCCCGGAGTCCCAGGCTGTCTATGAGCTTGCCGCTTGGAGCCCCATAGTCATGATTGTTCTTAAAGACAGAGCCCGCCGAGGGAGCCCGAAAATGGCCCTTTGCCTCTCGATCCGCGTGATACTCCTGCATACGACGATGGAGTATCTTGGGATCGGTCGGAAGCAAGCGGAACTGCGCCTGTAGCATGACGCAGGCGCGGTGTTGAAACGGCGATCTTTTGTAGGCAAAGTCCCTTGATTGTATGGTGTACACCTGGGCCTGGCCGGTCTCGTCAAAGTAATCAACCGATACAAGACTGTCCGATATCGAACCGCCATAGCACCGAGCGTTCATCCATACCGCGCCACCCACTGTTCCCGGCATGGAGTACAGGAACTCAATGCCTCCAAGGCCATACTCGGCGGCGACTTCTGTCGCACGGCTCATTGAGAGTCCGGTGCCGAAGCTTACGAGCTCACCCTCTCGTTCTACGGAATCAAAGCCAGAGGTGGCAATGACCAGAGCGGGTACACCTTTGTCCGATACCAGGATGTTTGCGCCTCCTCCAAGAACGAAGTAAGGTATACCCTCCGATAGCGCGGTCTGCAACAAGAGCTGCATATCAGAGACGTTAGACGGCTCGGCATATACTGCTGCGGGCCCCCCAACCTCAAAGGTGGTTAGCGGTGCAAGGGGGTAGTCAAATTCAATTGTGCCTTCAATATTGATTCTTTGAAAGATTTCTCGTAGCCTATTCACCACACCATGATACCGGATAAGTCCAGTGTGGGCCAAGCGCCTATGCATTTTTTCCACCATTCATCGGTACAGAAGGAGTTACCATATGAAAATCCGCCTTTACAACACACTCGGACGAGAACTCCAGGCTTTTGAACCCCTAGAAGCAGGCATTGCACGCATGTATGCATGCGGGCCAACAGTGTACAATTACGCGCATATTGGTAATTTACGCACCTACGTTTTTGAGGATCTTCTACGGCGTACATTTCTCTACTTTGGGTACAAAGTAGAGCACGTTATGAATGTGACCGATGTGGGCCACTTGACCGATGATGGTGATGAAGGCGAGGACAAGATGATCAAGAGCGCTCGTGAGCAAGGTAAGTCAGTCTGGGACATTGCCGACTTCTTTGCCGAGGCCTTCTTCCGTGATCTGGACAAACTCAATGTCGAAATGCCGGAGGTTGTTTGCAAGGCGACAGACCACATTGCCGACATGATTAACCTCATTGGACGACTTGAAGAACGCGGCTACACCTATTTGGCTGGAGGGAATCTCTACTTCGATGTTGGAAAGTTTCAGAGGTATGGGGAGCTTGCGTTGCTCGACCGGGCTAAGTTGCAAGCCGGGGCACGTGTTGAGGTAGATGAGAATAAGCGGAATCCTCAGGATTTCGTCTTATGGTTCACCAAGTCTAAGTTTGATCAGCAGGCAATGCTATGGGACTCACCCTGGGGTAGAGGCTATCCAGGCTGGCACATAGAGTGCAGCGCCATGAGCATGCGCTATCTAGGGGATCAGTTCGATATACATCTTGGTGGTGTTGACCACATTCCGGTACACCATACCAACGAAATTGCACAGTCCGAGGCTGCAACGGGAAAGCCCTGGGTACGCTACTGGGTACACGGTGAGTTTCTGGTTATGACCGGTGGCAAGATGTCCAAATCGGCAGGTGGTTTCATTACCCTCGAGAGTCTTGAACAAATGGGGTATCATCCGCTTGATTACCGGTATTTTTGTCTTGGTGGCCACTATCGGACACAGCTACAGTTCACCGAGGACTCGCTCAATGCTGCACAGACGGCGCGGCGCAATCTTCTGGACCGGATCGAACGACTACGGGCCGAAGCGGCTCGAAATGGGGCTACTACATCGGGCGAAACCGCTTCAGATGACCTTGGAGATGGTGCCCAGGCCCATCTGAGGGCTTTCGAGACGGCAGTTGCCGAGGATCTCAACATTCCCAAGGCGCTCGCCGAGCTATGGCAGAGCATGAAGGACGACTCGGTAACAGCGCAGGAACGACTTTGGCTTGCCATGCGCATGGACCGGATCCTGGCCATAGGCATTACTGCCGCCGTGGAAGGTCCCTCTGAGGCCGACGCGCCAGATGACGATGCAGCCGAGATAGAGCACCTGATAACCGAGCGGAACGAGGCTCGCAATTCACGAAATTTCGCTCGAGCCGATGAAATCCGAAGCTACCTGAAAGAGAAAGGTGTGCTGCTTGAGGACGGGCCTGAAGGCACTCATTGGAAACGTGGGTAAAATGGCTGATTTAGCTGTAACCTCAGCTCACAAGCGTTGTTTCTAGAATGAGTCGGAAAAAAAGTACCGAGCAAGAGTTCCGGCACATATACGACGATGTCTTTCCCGTCATTGTACGCATTGTCTATAGAGTATGCGGCAGTGCCGAGGTGGCTGAGGAGCTATGCCACGAGGCCTTTATCAGATATATCGACAACGCACATCGCATTCCCGACGAGCAGCAAGCTCGTTATTGGCTCATTCGTGTGGCCAAGAATCTGGCATTCAATCACGAGAAGCGCAAAGGGCGGGAAGCCCGCGCCTTTCGCAAAGTCTTTCAACAAAGCCCTACATCTCACGAAGACACCGGAGAGCGCAGGTATCTCAGACAGGAGACGGTCGGCCGGGTTACCTTGGCTCTCGCACAACTACCCGAAAAACTCCGCGAAGTACTGGTTATGAAGGAATTTGGAGACTTGAGTTATCGCGAGATTGCGGAAGTACTCAAGATAACCGAAAACAACGCCAAGGTGCGTGTTCACCGAGCCCGGGAAAAACTCGCGCTCATTCTTGAGGAAGAGAATCCACATGTTGAGTAAAGACCGTGATTCCGTACTGCAACAGGCTACTGAGAACTTAAATGCAATGGACCAGGTCGCGGGTTTCCTGCAGTCCGAGCACCTCCCTGATTTTACCAATGCCGCTGAAAGAGTGTGGCACCGCTTGGAGCTGCGTGGCTTTGAACCTCTTCGTCCCAAGGCGCGAGTACTCAGCTTTGAGCGTGTGTTCAGCGCCTTTGGAGGTTCAGGCCCGGGTATTGCTGCAGCTGCGGTGTTTGTTGTGGTCATTGGTGCAACACTTCTGATTATGAGTGGTACAAGCGGCCTCAAAGAGGTCTTGTATACCGGAACGTTGGTCGACGAAGGGGAAACTCATGCCGCTGCATCACTTACGGTTGATGATATTTTGCGAATATTGGCAGAAGGTCGTGAAGCGCCGCCGGTAAGCATACAGATACCGCATTCAGGTCCATTTGAGATGCGCGGTGCACCTGCACTTCGGGTGGGAACGGAGGGCTTTTCCACGCCCACGCGATCCATGGAGCCAGGAAACAACCGGGACTACAATTAATGCCGAGGCGAGTATGTGCGCTACTGAGTTACGTGCTGGTAGTTCTGGTACTGTTGATGGGGTTGCCTGAAGATGTAGGCGCCCAAACGCTTGAACAGGACGAAATAGAAACTCTGCTTGATAATCTCAAACAACATGCGCTAACACTGAATATTGACGCCAGAATCCGAGGAGCGGAGGACACAACCGTCTGGAACATGGAACTCTCACGTGTTACAATCTCCGGTAAGGCGGTGCGGGTGCGGCTCGAAGGTGAGAACATCACAGTTGAGGCGGTTTTCACGCCGTATCGCGCCGGAGGAGATAGTCTACTCCTACTGGCCGAGGGAACCACCTGGGTTGATGATGGACAGACTACGAATAAGGCCACAACCTTTCAGAGTCTGCCCCTTCAACTGGGAGAGTCGGTCTTTTTCTACCCGCTCGGTGATGAGCCGTTGCATGTAGATATCGAGATCGACCGAGTCGTCTTGAATCTTGAGCTTGAGATACAAGTCGTACCCTACAGCGAAGACTCCAGCAACCAATAGAGATGGCTTCATCGAATGCTAGCATTACTCGACGTCGGACGTGCCAGGGTACTCATACCCTTCATTGTATTCCTCCTTTTGATCGGCGTGTTATACACTAGCGTGACACTTTCATCACGGCGCCCCTCAATTGAGAGCGTTGCGCCGACCAGTGCTACAGCGGGAGGAATAGTAACAATTCAGGGACGCCATTTCGGTAGCCGTCGCGCAGAGGGACGTGTTCGGATCGGCGGCCGTTATCTACCCAATGCCGCATACACATCATGGTCTGACGACGAGATTCAGTTCCGGCTTCCAAATGAGATCGGGTCAGGGCTTCTGTACGTCTCAACGGCAAATGGTCTAAGCGGTGGGGTTCTCTTCACGAATAGCCAAGATATTCCCCGGGTTGAAGATCCAGCCGCAGAAAACCCTAGCGCTCCCTTCCTGGCTAATCAGGAGCCTCTGGAGTCACGTATCGGAGAGCTCCTTATTCTGCGTGGACGCCGCTTTGGGCATTCGCGTGCTGGTGGCGAGGTTATCTTTCACTATACCGGGCCTGACGGCAAGCAGGAACTGAGTGCAGGTACCGACGACGCAAGCTACCAGCTCTGGACCGACCGTGAGATACATGTTCGGGTTCCTGACGGAGTCGGTGATGGCTCGGTTATGGTGGTGACCGATAGGGGGAGAAGTGATTCGCTTGGGCTTTCGGTGCTCCATCCGGTGGGTGAAAAGCAATTTGAAGAGCCCTTGCAGCATACCTTCACACAGGTCGTTACGTTTTCTCATGCTACAACTCGCCCCGACATGGGTGATACCAATACACTGTTTGTCTACCTGTCGTACCCCCCCACAGAGTCTTCTCAGAGGGCCAAGGTGCTTAACGAGAGCCATAAACCACATGCCGCGTACTCGGATATGTCGGTGCTCCGCTTTGATAATCTTTCGCCTACCGATAGCTTCGCAACGGAACGTGAGTTTGAGGTGCTACGTTATCCGGTCAGGACCAATGTCCGCACCGCAAGTGTGCCCTTTCAATACCGAATGCCAGCGAGGTTTCTGAGTGAGTATAGATCCGCAGATCAATTCGTTCCAAGTGACGCAGAGACTATTCGCAACGCCGCCCGTGCAGCGGTGGGTAATCAAAGAAACCCGCACCTGAAGGCTGGCATGCTTCTGACCGCTCTACGCAACCGATTGAGCTATGACTCGACCCAGGGCGGCGTATCCGGCGATGCGGCGCTGGCTGGTTGGGAACAACGGGCTGGAAACGCGTTTGTTTATGCATCATTGTACACCGCCTTGCTTAGAGCTTCCGACGTTCCATCACGAATGATTGCAGGATTCCTGGTGCTTGATAATGGTGATGCGTTGCGGCATTTCTGGGTAGAGTACTACCTACAGGACTTCGGCTGGGTTCCGGTGGATCCTGCGCTGGCTGATGGATACCGACCAGATGGCTTTAGTCTGGAGGCCACTGGCGACCGGAGCGCAACCGAGTTTTACTTTGGAAACCTGGACGGGCGGCGTATTGCCTTCTCCAACGGTCTTGTTCGCCGGAGGCCCCGTCGCCCTGACTCACAACTGGAACCAGCTAGGGAGAGTCAGTTCTATGCACTCCAGACGGTGTTTGAGGAACGGATTGGCAACCTGACCGGATACATTCTGCGGAGGCCTGTCATTGTGCTGGAGCGCTAGTGTGTCTGCTACACAGATGCCTTCCTTGACAGGTTATGCCTCATTTCCTATCCTATGCTTCGTTTGATCAACTCCGTTCGATTTTTTCCGAGCGTGGTCCCCGCAGTAGCTACAAAGGAGGTCCTGAGTGGACAGCATTCGATCAGTGGATCCCGAAATTGCAGATGTAATAGAGCGTGAATTTACTCGCCAGCATGAGAAGCTTGAGCTGATAGCCTCCGAAAACTTTGCCAGCCCAGCAGTGCTTGCGGCAGCAGGGAGTTGCCTGACCAATAAGTACGCTGAAGGCTATCCAGGCAAGCGCTACTACGGTGGTTGTGAATACGTGGATCAGGCAGAAGATCTTGCTCGGGAACGCGCTAAGAGGCTTTTCTCCTGCGAGTATGCCAATGTGCAGCCACACTCCGGTAGTAGCGCCAATATGGCGGTGTATCACACCGTTCTGAAGCCCGGCGACACCATTCTTGGAATGAATTTGGCCCACGGAGGGCATCTCACCCATGGTGCAAAGGTCAATTTTTCCGGAAAGTTATTCAATGTGGTGAGTTATGGTGTTTCAAAAGAGACCGAAACCATAGACTACGACGAGCTCGCGGCGGTCGCACAAAGCGCCAAGCCACGCCTCATTATTGCTGGTGCCTCGGCGTACTCACGGGTTATCAATTTTCAGCGCTTCCGGGAAGTTGCCGATAGTGTTGGTGCGCTGCTTCTGACGGATATGGCGCACATAGCTGGCCTGGTTGCGGCCGGAATTCACCCGAGTCCGCTTGAATACTCGGATTTCGTTACCACTACAACGCACAAAACTCTGCGTGGACCTCGTGGAGGACTCATTCTTATAGGCAAAGACCGTGAGAATGATTTTGGAGTCACTGCACCGAAGTCCGGACGGACCAAGATGTACTCCGAACTTGTGGACTCCATGGTTATGCCAGGCATACAGGGTGGACCGCTCATGCATATTATTGCGGCCAAGGCTATTGCGTTCCATGAGGCGTTACAACCTCGTTTTGCCGAGTATCAACGCAGCGTCGTCAAGAACGCATCGCGGCTCGCAAGCGTATTAGCTGAAGGCGGGGCTCGAGTTGTGTCGGGAGGTACCGATAATCACCTTATGTTGGTAGATGTAACGCCCTTTGGATTGACCGGCAAAGAGGCCGAGATTATGCTTGATGAGGCAAACATCACCGTGAACAAGAATGGGATTCCGTTTGACCAACAGAGTCCGCTTGTAACGTCCGGTATTCGCATTGGCACGCCTGCAATGACCACCCGCGGTATGGGTGTGAGCGAGATGGAGGTTATCGGAAGACTCATTCTAGATGCTCTCAAGAGCAAGGGTGCCGATGATGCCGTTCAGCGCGTGAAGAACGAAGTGCTGGAACTGTGTCGTGAGTTTCCGCTGTACAGCTAATACTTCTATCGGGCCTTCCGAAGATTGACAAATAGCTCCAGCGGTTCGTATACTGAGGCTACCGAAGGAGCCGGCGGAAGTTAGTATGACCACTTCTTTACAACTGACGATGGTGCGTTTCAACAAAGGCGCATATATCATTGTCGAGGGCAAACAGAACGCCGACCACTTCTATATCATTCGGGCTGGAAAGGTCCGTGTGAGCAAAGAGGTGGAGGTCGTTGAGGAAGAGGGTGGGAACACCCTCGGGCCCGGCGACTTTTTTGGTGTTGTTGCAACCATGTCGGCTCACAGCCACATTGAAACGGCACAAGCCCTTACAGATGTCGAACTCATCTCGGTGCATCGTGACAACTATGGGCAACTCATAGAAAAGAATACCCCGGTAGCCATGAAGATTATCGAGGGTTTCTCTCGGCGCATGAGGTATCTTGATGAGGCGCTTGCACGGCTGACGCTGAAGGAGCGCACCGAGCCCGACGCGGAGCATCTTTACCACATTGCCGAGTACTATGCGCGGCAGAGCCAGTATAACCAAGCCTATTACGCATATTACCAGTATCTTAAGCACTGCCCAACCGGAGCTCACATAGATCACGCCAAAGAGCGGCTTGCAAAGATTGAAGCCTACGCGCAAGCCGTATATCTTGACGGCAACGACGAGGTTTTCACCCGTGTGTATCCCAAAGATACCATGATTTTCTCAGAGACCATGCCTGGCAAGGAGCTCTACATTATTCAGAAGGGCAGCGTTAAGATCACCAAGATTGTTAACGAGAACGAAGTACTCCTGGCGGTACTCAAACCGGGAGATATCTTTGGTGAAATGGCACTCATTGAGAATAAGCCACGTTCAGCCTCGGCCATAGCCTTTGAGGATGCGACCCTTCTCGCGGTGAACAAAGAGAACTTTGCGCGCATGGTTAAGTCGCAGCCTCAGATCATTGCGCGGCTCACTACGCTGCTCGCAGAGCGGATCTGGTTTATCTACAAACAACTTGCAAACACCTTACTTGACGACAAAGTCGGCCGCATGTACGACGCCCTCCTCATTCAACTTGAGAAGCAGCGGGTTACCATTAAGTCCGGTGACTCCTTTACTTTTGAGTTTGGTCCTAAGGAACTCATCAACATGGTGGGGCTCCCTATTGCCGAGGGAAACCGCTACCTACGTGAACTGCTGAAGAACACCAAAATCAAGTCAGTCAACAACCGCATAGTCACCTCGGATGTCGAGGAAGTTGAAAAGCAGGCAAAGTACTACCGGAAAATGCAAAAAATTGCCAAGTCACGGGCCACTCAACGCAAGTGAGCCCGCAACCTCTGTGCTTAACGCAAGTCTATGCCTAACGCAAGTTTATGCCTAACCCAGTAAGGAGGCGCCAATGGATCTTCAAATGAAAGGAAAAGTAGTTCTCGTTGCAGCATCAAGCAGTGGTCTCGGCTACGGCATTGCGGAGCAGGCCGCCGCCGAGGGTGCGACCGTCTACATAGGGAGTCGACGGGCTGCTGCAGTTTCTGAGGCTGCAGAGCGGATTGCGGCAAGCACTGGTAACAAACCCTATGGCGGTGTGCTTGACGCAACCGATCCCAGTTCGATACATGCCTGGGTTCAGGGAGCTCTTGACCATTCAGGACGCATTGACGGTCTGTTGGTAAATGCTGGGGGCCCCCCGGCTGGCGGCTTTGACGACTTTGACGATGATGCCTGGCAGGGCGCTTTTGAGCTAACCCTCATGAGCTCGGTGCGTATGATTCGAGCAGTTTTACCACAAATGAAGAAGCAACGCTCCGGTTCCATCCTGACTATCACATCATCATCTGTGAAAGAACCAATTCGTATTCTTTTGCTTTCCAACGTAATGCGCTCCGGTGTCACAAGCTTGGTGAAGAGTCTGTCCTTTGAACTTGCTGAGCAGGGAATACGCATTAACAACATTGTTCCCGGTCGAATTGACACCGCCCGGGTCAAGAAACTGGACACCATTGCAGCCGAGCAAAGTGGGTGTAGTTATGATGACGCACGTATGCGCCAAGAGAAGGCTATTCCTATGGGGCGTTACGGTCAGCCAGATGAGTTTGGACGAGCTGCGGTGTTCCTGCTTTCCGAAGCTGCAAGCTACATTACTGGTGAAACAATGATTGTTGACGGTGGTATGATGCGGACGGTTTGGTAAGCGGTACTGTTCCGCTTACTTTTTTGTGTAAGCCTTAATTATTTCCATGGCACGTTCCAATGTCATGTTCTCAATTGTCTCTGCATCGCGCTCATTCTCCGGGAGCCCCACATTCTTCGTGCCGACTTTTATGTATGGTCCATACTTCCCGTCGTAGATTGCAATCTTTCGGTTCTTTCCGGTGGGCTCGATACCGAGGTCCTTTAGTACCTTTGACCGCCCCCCGCGGCCTTTCTTTTCTTCGGCAAGCAACTCAAGAGCACGATCAAGACTTACGCTGTAGACATCATCCTCCTTCTTGAGTGAGCGATACTCTCCGTCGCACATGACGTAGGGGCCGAAACGGCCAGCTGCCGCAACCACTTCCTTTCCGGAATCGGGGTGTAAACCGAGAGTGCGTGGCAGGCTGAGAAGCCGCAATGCTTGTTCAAGGTTGATTTCTCTTGGGTTGAGCTCTTTGGGAACGCTTGCGCGTTTGGGCTTAGGCTCTTCATCGGTTTTGTCACCCAGCTGCACGTAGGGCCCGTAGCGCCCGACTAAGCAGTAGACCGGGAGTTCGGTCTCAGGATCATGACCTATAGGGCTGGGTCCGTTCTTTTGGAGTTCAATTAGATCTTGAATGTCTTGTTCCGTTAGGTCGGCAGGGGCAATTTCCTCCGGAATAGAGGCGTGTACCGGCTCCCCGTCGTTGTCGTTGTGGACGATGTAGGGGCCGAATCGGCCGATCTTGACCTCGGTGCCGTTGTCGAGCTGCGGAAGCCGGATGGTGCGCGAGTCTTCTGGTTTGATTTTGCTTTCTCGGTGCTCAACTGTTGACTTAAGGCCATCTTCGCCAAGGTAGAACGCTCGCAAATACTCAAGATAGTCACGCTCACCCACTGCAATCTCATCTAAGGCTGTCTCCATGTCGGAGGTGAAACCGTATTTGATGAGGTACTCAAAGTGGTTTTCCAGCAGCTGGGTCACACCCATGCCGGTATAGGTGGGAACGAGTTGTGTCCCTTGTTTGCGGATGTAACCACGTTCAAGGATGGTTGTGATGATACCTGCGTAGGTTGAAGGCCGTCCAATGCCCTCTTTCTCAAGGCGCTGGACCAGCGACGCCTCGGTGTAGCGTGGTGGTGCTTTGGTTTCATGCGGTAAAGGTATGAGGCTGTCGGCAGAGAGGATATCGCCCTCATGTAACTCTGGAAGCAGTACCTCCCGGTCTTCTATGGCGGCTTCGGGGTCGTCCGAGCCTTCAACATAGACACGAAGAAATCCTGGGAAGAGAATTCGGGTACCGTTTGCGGTAAAAGTGCAGTCGCCAGCCTGTATCCGTACGTTGAGCGAGGACTTCTTGGCTTCGGCCATTTGCGAAGCCATGGTTCGTTTCCAGATGAGTTCGTAGAGCGCCTTCTCTTTGCCCTCGAGTCCGGTTTCATCAGGTCGACGGAACTCGGAACCGGCGGGACGGATGGCCTCGTGAGCTTCCTGAGCGGAGCCTGACTTGGAGCTGAATTGCCGTGGTTCGGGTGAAAGATAATTCTTACCGTAGTCGCGCTCAACTCCGCCACGTGCCGCAGTAATGGCCTCAGAGGACAGCTGAGGGCTGTCTGTACGCATATAGGTGATAAGTCCCTCTTCGTAGAGCCTTTGAGCGGTGCGCATGGCTTCACGGGCCGTTAGACCCAGTTTACGGTTAGCTTCCTGTTGCAGTGTGGACGTAATAAAGGGGGCCGCCGGACGGGATACCGACTGCTTTTCAGTTACTGACTCGACGAGCCAGTCGACCTCTTTGAGCTGTTCAGTGAGTCGCTTCGTCTCGGCTTCATCCAAGACTCGTACATCCCGACCTTCAATGACCTTGCCGGTCGTTTCGTCAAAATCTTTCCCGCCTGCTATCCGGGTGCCCCCCAAAGCGGTAAGACGGGCGTCAAACCGGCCATTTCTGGGAGCCGTGGCATGAGCCTCGGACTCGGTATTCGCAGTTGCTTTTCTGAGTTCAGCCTTGAGATCCCAGTACTCCGCCTTCCGGAAACGAATGCGCTCGCGTTCGCGTTCAACAATCATGCGAAGCCCAGGCGACTGTACCCGGCCTGCCGAAAGACCATAGGCAATCTTCTTCCAGATGAGTGGCGAAAGGGTATAGCCATAGAGTCGGTCAAGGATGCGGCGCGTCTCCTGCGCCTTTACCAGTTGCATATCTATATCACGAGGATTCTGAATTGCTTCCTCAATTGCCTTACGGGTAATCTCATGGAAAACCATGCGCTTGATCGGAACCTTGGGCTTGAGCAGCTGCACCAAATGCCAAGAAATGCTTTCACCTTCGCGGTCTTCATCCGTTGCAAGATACACAGAACCGGCTTCCTTCATCTTGCGGCGAAGCTCGGTTATGATCTTGGACTTACCTTTTGGCGTGATATAGAGTGGCTTGAAGTCCTCTTCTACGTTAATTCCTAGCCGCGCCCAGTCCTCACCCTTTACACTCTTGGGAATGTCGGAGGCGCTCTGGGGGAGATCTCGCACGTGCCCTATGCTTGCTTCAACCTCAAAGTTCTTGGGGAGGAAGCGCCGAATGGTCCGCGCCTTGGTTGGTGACTCAACAATAACTAGTACTTTGTCGTTCATAGCTTTCCGGAACGCATTGTGCTGAGTGCTTAGATTGATGTCAAGGGCGAAATCTGCTACCATTTCCGTAAACCGCGCAAAGAGGAGCTCTGAATCATGTTATCTGAGGCAAGCGGCGCGGCCGCACTACGTGCAGTCGAGTTGGAAAAAACCTTTAACCCTCGTGAATTCGAGGATCGAATATACGCGTTCTGGACCGACGGGGAGTATTTTTCTCCGTCCGAGGATAGTTCCGCGACCGACGGCGCTGCCAATGGCGCGGAGGGCGACAGACCATTTGTCATTGTCATTCCACCGCCTAACGTGACTGGTGTGTTGCATTTGGGTCACGGGTTGAATAACTCGATACAGGATATCCTTGTCCGCTTCTACCGAATGATGGGAGTTCCCACCCTCTGGGTTCCGGGAACCGACCATGCGGGAATTGCTACCCAGAACGTGGTGGAACGCAAACTCCGCGCCGAAGGAAGATCCCGTGAAGAAATGGGGCGTGAGGCATTTGTTGAGGAGACCGAGAAGGTCTCTGAAGATCATAAGTCTACAATCCGCCGGCAGTTGCAGAAGATTGGTGCGTCGTGTGACTGGAGTCGTGAGCGATTCACCTTAGATGACGGTTTGTCCCGTGCTGTACGCGAAGCCTTTGTTGGGCTCTATGAGCGTGGACTCATTTATCGGGGCAGCTACCTGGTCAATTGGTGTACTTCATGCGGCACCGCGATTTCGGACGACGAGGTCGAGCACAAAGAGATAAACGGGGCGATCTATCACTACAGCTACCCACTGAGCGACGGCTCCGGCAGTATTGTCGTGGCAACGACTCGACCCGAGACCATGCTCGGAGATACAGCGGTAGCGGTACATCCGGAAGATGAACGGTATCTGCATTTGGTCGGTAAGGAAGTAGATCTGCCGCTAACCGGCCGCCGTATCCCAATTGTGGCCGACACCTACGTAGACCGTGAGTTTGGTTCAGGGGCGGTTAAGGTCACACCGGCCCATGACATTAACGACCGTGAGATTGGCCTGCGCCATGACCTGGAAGTAATAAATATTCTGAACCCCGACGGTAGCCTGGCCGACACCGTGCCGGAGCGCTACCGCGGCAAGACTGTCAAGGAAGCACGCCGACTTGTCGTGGAGGACCTTAAGGAAGCCGGGGTGTATCTCCATGACGAGCATCACACCCATCAAGTGGGCCACTGTTATCGCTGTAACACTGCTGTTGAACCCTACATGTCCGAACAGTGGTTTGTAAAAATGCGCCCACTTGCCGACAAGGCCCTGGCTGCGGCAGAGAAGGGTGAGATTGAGTTTTTCCCTGGGCGCTGGGTCAACACCTACAGCCACTGGATGCGCGAGATTCGCGACTGGTGTATCTCACGACAGTTGTGGTGGGGCCACCGAATTCCGGTTTGGTACTGTAGCGACTGCGGCAAAATGACGGTGAAACGGGAAGACCCCACCGTGTGTGAACACTGCGGCGGTGCGCATATTCGCCAGGACGAGGACGTGCTTGACACCTGGTTCTCCTCCGGCCTGTGGCCTTTCTCAACCCTCGGTTGGCCGGACAAGACCCCGGACCTGGGTCGCTTTTTCCCAACCACAACCTTGGTCACCGGCTACGACATCATCTTTTTCTGGGTCGCCCGCATGGTGATGATGAGCCTGGAGTTTATGGGGCAGGTGCCGTTCCGCGATATCTACATAACCAGCCTGGTTCGGGACAAGAACGGACGCAAGATGTCCAAGTCGCTGGGAAACGGCATAGACCCGCTTGAGGTTGTAGATGAGTACGGCGCAGATGCCTTGAAGTTCACCCTTGCCTTTCTTTCGGCTCAGGGGCAGGATATTCCGCTGGATAAGAATACCTTTGCCATTGGCTCTAAATTCGCCAACAAGATATGGAACGCTACTCGTTACCTGCTCATGAATCTTGAAGGCCGCCGACTTCTACCGCTATCCGAGATCGAGCTCCGTCCACTTGACCGCTGGATTTACCACCGGCTGAACGAGGCGGCCGGAGCCATGGCAGCCTCCATGAAGAGTTACCGTTTCAACGACGCAGCACATTCCGTGTATGAGTTTTTCTGGAACGACTTCTGTGACTGGTATATCGAGGCCTCGAAGCTGTCACTTTACTCTGATGATGAAGGTGAACGAGATCGAGCTGTTTCTCTGCTCATATGCTTGCTCGAGGAGTCGCTGCGGCTGATGCATCCGCTCCTGCCCTTTCTAACCGAAGAAATCTACCAAAAGCTGCCACCCATTCCGGAGAGTCACGGCTCTGCTGCGCTCATTGCTGCTCCGTATCCTCGCCTGGAAGCCGATCGGGATGATCCAGCAACTGCGGCGCTATTTGGTTCGCTGCAGGAGCTGGTAATTCTCGTCAGAACGCTCCGTAGTGAGTTCACTGTGCCGCCACAGAACCGAGTTGTCCTGGAGGTGCGTTGTGACTCCGGCCTTGCCGCGGCCACATTTTTTGAGGCACACCAGCCGCTGATTGCAAGTCTGGTCGGAGCCTCGGAGCTTCGTGTTGTGGATCGTGCGGCGGAGGCTACGCAGGCAAGCGCCGAGGGTGCAGTGGCTGCTGTCGGAACCGGATTCGAGGCGTGGGTTGATCTGAAAGATGCTGTTGATGTTGTTGCGGTTACGCAACGAATGCGCAAAGAACTTGAAAAGCAACGAGCGCTATTTGAGCGAACAGACAAGAAGCTTTCAAGTTCAGGTTTTCTTGAGAAGGCTGACCCGGCCGTCGTAGAAAAAGAGCGTGAGAAACATAATGAGTTAGCCAAGAAAATTGAGAAGATGGAGGGGTATCTTTCTTCTTTAAAGGACTAAGTCTATGAAGATGTACCGATCAAATGTCCAGGGAAGCTTGGCTCCAGGCCTCATTGGCATTATAGTTCTCGCGCTTTTGCTCATGTCCGGGTGTACGGTCCTGAGTTCCGGTGGTGAAAGCCCGGAGCCGCGGGTTCACAACGACCAGCCTCGCAGTTCCAATACATCTCCGCGAGGCTCAGAAGAGTATGCTCCCCAGCCGGTGGGACCCTTGCGTGCGCTTGATGAGCAATCAGTTTTTTACCTGGCGTACAACGTAGCCTTTTATGCGGGCGGTTTCTGGACGGAGGAGCACGACTTTGATGAGTCGGAGGGAATTCGTTGGAGCATAGAGGCGCGCGATGCATCCGGTACCTACCGCATTGAGGCCGTACGAGCTTTGCTGCGCTGGAACAACGACGGCACAAGCTGGTGGTACATCAGCTACGGTGATCGCAGTCGTACTTTTGAGTACGAGGTGCTCCTGGACGACTTCTTCTCACCGCTTACCAAGGTCTATGAACAGCCTGGTAGGGCAACGCCTGTACGAAGCGACATTAACTATGAGGAGTTCGGCCACGACCTCTTAGGCGAAGGCGGAATGGACGCTGAGGCCGAGCGCCAGCTTGAGAGGTTTGGGGTCACCGAGTTGGTTTTTCTCTCACCAAATGAGCTTCGCTCGCGGCGCCGGTCTACTGGCACCACAGAGGTGTCGGCCGGTCGCTTCGAGTATGAACATGTTCAGTACACCATGCCGGGAATTGAGGCCGGTCCGGATAACTATTATGAATGGTGGTTCAGTGACGATGTGCCCGGTGGTATGATTCGCTACGAATGGCGCCAGCAAGGCTCAGACCGCTTCTTTCGCGGTGAGCTCGTGGAGATTGGTACCGGATATCAAACTAAATACGGTGTGTTTTAAGTACAATACGGTGTGGCTTAGCTAGAGGTCGAGCCGGTAGTACCTCAAGGTCTACCGGCTCATACCTTAATCTTTATCGTGGCGTTAGTCTTGTACGGTGCCGTTCTCGTGTTGAGAAGACCACACCTTCTCGGACTGTGGTTGCTCGGCAGCAGCCTGGCGCTTGGTTTCAACGGCACCCTTGGCATCCATTATTAACATCTGAAGGCGGTTCTCAATATTCGCAAAACTTGTATCCGGGTCGTAGTCTAGTGCCACCAGCCGAATATGAGGAAACTCCCGCTTCAGGGTCTTAATCATTCCTCGTCCGGTAATATGGTTGGGAAGGCAAGCAAATGGACTGAGTATCACAAAGCTGTCGACCCCATGTTTTGCCATCTGAATAATCTCGCCAGGCATAAGCCAACCCTCACCAATAGTGAAGGTCGGATCAACAAGATGCTCGACGTCACGTACCACATCTTTCATGCGGTGCGGTTCTTCGAAGAAGCGGAAGCCTTCAAGTCGTGACTGTACCTGCTCCGATACAAATTCAAATGCGGTCTCCAACACGCCACCAACAAGTCCCTTCAAGGCTGGGTGTTTGTCCAACTTGCGGCGGGCGATGTCTTTTTTAGCTACGTTCTTCTTCCTGAAGAAGTCGGACATCCCTGGGATTACGGTCTCCATCCCGTTGTCCTCAAGGTAGCGCTGCACGTATCCGTTTGATCCCTCATGGAAATTCAAGAGGATCTCACCGACTATACCGACACGTGGTCGGCGTACCGAGCGGTCTACAGGAATCCGGTTGAAGGCGCGAACGGCACGGTCAAAGGCACGCAACCCATCTCTCCACCTGTAGAGAAGATTCTCGGTAATGTCCTCAAGGGCGTTCTCAAAAGCGCGGTCCGTCTCACCTTTGTTGAGTTCGTAAGGACGAGTAGTCTGACGCATGTATTCCATGGCATCCACGAGGGTAAGCCCCCATAGCAGGTTGAGCTGAAAACTCATAGGCAAGCGAAACCCGGGGTGCATGTTCTTCGTGTCCTCGCCGGTAGTAATGATTGGAACATCGCTATAACCGGCGTCGTCAAGCGCCTTGCGGGCAAGCGTTGAGTACTGTCCTGCGCGGCAGGCTGTGCAGTTCTTAGAAAGACCGACAGCAACCTCTTCCGGCGCATACTCGCCGGTCTCCAACATGGCAAGCATCTCACCAATATTGATCTGGGCTGGATAGCAAATATCGTTATGCACATACTTCTTGCCCAGAGCAATGGCTCGTTCACCTGCCGTCGGGAGTAAGCGAGTCTTGAACCCTCGGGCCTCAAGAATTTTGACGCAGAGGTAACTAAAGGCTTCGGAAAGCACCGGGATGAGAATGGTACGACGCTCTTTGTCGCTCTCCGTGAATTTTTTGCTAAAGGGCTCCGACAAATCGGGGCCACTTGAGAACTGGAGTGGGGTATGGCGGCTCACTGCTCCCTTTATGTGCTCGGCACCGTCGGAAAGCCGTGCCGCGCCGTGTGCAAGCACCTTTAGAGGGCCACTCATGCCCGCGCCAACCGGCTTCCGGGGACTCCGCTTTGTTCGCACCGTCTCAATGAAGCTCTTAATGCGAATAGTAAGTGGGCCGGATGCCTCGCCCTCATCGAGTTTGAGAACCAAAAGTTCTTTGTCCGATGACTCGCTCAGAATTCGGTTAACCTCGTCACTCAGAATTGCATCATGCCCACAGCCGAAACTGACAATCTGTACCAGTTCCAGGTTTGGTTTGGATGCCACATAACGGGCGGCAGCAATCATTCGGGTATGGAAGGGATTATAGCTGTCCATGCGAGCATTGCTTATGTCCTGGTCGTCCAACTCCGCAATTGATTCAAGCGAGAGTACCGGAATTCCGTTCTGGGTGAAGTGACGTGACATATGGTGATTTATGAGATTGTCTGCATGATACGGGCGGCCAGCTAGTACAACTGCAAATTCAGGCCCGTCGTCACGACTCATGTCTTCCTGCACCCGGCGGCCCGCGCTATGCATTTCGTTGGAGAAACGGTTAAGCGCAGAATCCGCGGCCTCAAGGGCTCGGTCTACGCCTTTGCCGCGTAGACCAAATGTCTCAAGTAGCCAGGCTTTTGTCTGTTTGCGCCGCTGCGTGGCGTCGGTAAAGTGGAAAGTTGGGTGATCAAAGGGAATTCCGTGGCGTGTCTCAGGTTCATCGCTATGGTGAATGACCAGAGGGTAGCCTTGCACGACCGGGCAGACGTCGCAGCCCTGCTTGTTTGCATGCCGGTTCTCCTTAGGCACGCGGATCATCATTGGCATAAAAATGCGGTCG
>REEM01000211.1 GCA_007695055.1 Spirochaetaceae bacterium
GGATTGACTGCTCAAGAATACGCAATGGACTTCGTTTTACCAGTTCAGACATGGTCATGGTGTTTCCTCCCTTACTTATGGCCGGCTTCACGGGCTTTGCGGTACTCAGTCTTCAACTCGTCGGAGATAGACTCCGGTACCTTTCCGTACTTCAAAAACTCCATGGTGAACTCCGCCTTACCTTGCGTAAGCGAACGGAGCACCGTGGAATAACCGAACATCTCGCTCAATGGAACCTCGGCTTCAACTCGAGAGAATGCTCCATCCTCGGAAGAAGCAAGGATCAACCCACGCCGCTGGTTGATGCTTGCAAAGATATTGCCTTGGAACTCGGTTGGCCCTTCAACGGCTACCTTCATGATCGGTTCAAGAATCTTAGGTTTAGCCTTCTCGTATACCGACCGAAATGCCGCGAGCGAAGCCTGCTGAAATGCCATGTCTGACGAGTCAACCGGGTGAGTGCTTCCATCATTAATGGTTACACGAACACCAATAACCGGAAAACCAACCTGAGTACCCTGGCGCATTGCCATGCGAAATCCCTTATCACATGAGGGAATATACTCCTTTGGAATGACACCGCCCTTAACCGCGTCAACAAACTCATAGTCACCTTCGTTAAGCGGCTCAACAAAGCCTGCTACGCGACCATACTGACCGGAACCACCAGTTTGTTTCTTATGGGTGTAGTCAAACTCAACCATGGTGCTAATTGCCTCACGATAGGCAACCTGCGGCATACCGGTCTCGACCTCAGCCTTGTACTCGCGCTTCATCCGTTCAATGTAAACGTCGAGGTGCAGCTCACCCATTCCCTGAATAATGGTCTGATTCGACTCCGGGTCGACATAGGTACGGAATGTGGGATCTTCCTTGGTAAAGCGGTTCAGTGCCTTACCCATGTTGTCCGCCGCTTTCTTGTCAATAGGCTCAATAGCAAGCGAGATTACCGGCTCGGGTACGTACATTGATGTCATAGAAAGGTTAAGGCCAGCCTTACAGAATGTGTCACCTGAGGCGCAGTCAACGCCAAAGACGGCGACAATGTCACCAGCGGGTGCCTCAGAGATGTCGTCCATGTGGTTGGAGTGCATGCGGATGAGACGACCTACCTTAAACCGCTTTTTTGAACGCACGTTAAAGAGCTCGGTACCTTTGCGAATGGAGCCTTGGTATACACGGACATAGGTTAGCTGGCCGTACTGGCCCTCTTCCAACTTGAAGGCCAACGCTACGGTAGGTGCTTCTGAATCTGCTGTGAGTCGAACTGGAGCCTCGTCCTTGTCCAGATCAAGCGCTTCATTCTCAACCTCAGCTGGATTCGGCAGATAACGTACAACTGAGTCAAGTAGGGTCTGTACTCCCTTGTTTTTGTACGCTGAGCCAATGAAGACCGGACACAGCTGACGCTTCAAGACACCATTTCGGATGGCTTCGTGAATCAGTTCTTCCTCGACCTCTCCGTCAAGGAACGCCTCGGCAAGTTCATCTGAAAACATACTTGCTGCATCGATAATCTCTTCATGTCGACGCTCAGCCTCTTCCATGTACTCGGCCGGAATCTCGGCAGCACGGCGTTCTTCGCCACTGGCTCCCTCATAGAACCAGGCCTTCATGCCTACAAGGTCGATAATGCCTTCAAACTTGTCCTCAAGCCCAATTGGAAGCTGCATCATAACAGCGTTATGTCCAAGCTTCTGCTCAAGTTGATCACGAACCTTCAGCGGATTTGCACCAGTTCTGTCACACTTGTTAATGAATGCAACGAACGGAACTTTGTACCGAGCCAGCTGGCGGTCTACCGTGATAGACTGTGACTGAACGCCACCAACCGAGCATAAGACCAGCACCGCGCCGTCGAGAACGCGTAAGCTACGCTCAACCTCAATTGTGAAGTCGACGTGTCCCGGTGTGTCAATAATATTAATGGGATGACCATCCCAGGTTACATTCGTTGCAGCAGAAGCAATCGTAATGCCTCGTTCGCGTTCAAGCTCCATGGAGTCCATGGTTGCTCCAACGCCGTCCTTACCACGCACCTCGTGGATCGCGTGAATCTTTTCACAGTAATACAAGATGCGCTCTGTCAGGGTTGTTTTCCCTGAATCGATGTGCGCACTGATGCCGATGTTACGCATCTTGGATATATCTACACCCATACCATTTATTCCTTTGTTTCGTTCTACCTGTGGTGGAGTGGCCACACTATACGTGGTATGCCGACCTTGTGCAACAGGGATGCCTTAGATGATAGGTTCTCGTAGCCCACAATATCTGTCAACGACTTGGACTACTCGAATTCGTTGAAGTAGAGGCTATATACGAGGAAGACTTCCTTTTTTGAAATCGAGAAGCCTTCAGCCTCGAGACGTGCCCTCATGTCATCCTGGTCTAAGCCAGGAAACTCCTGCCTCAGTTCAATGAGCCGCTGCACCGCGGCAGCGTCAGGAATGCGAACAGAACCAAACAATGAACGATTCTCGAGTACCAGCACCGCATTGCGAATGCGTTCGCGTTCTACAATTGAGTGTTCAAGCTCTTCCCTTGTTCTTGCCAGTTCCTGCTCCAACTCGTGTATCCGCGACAACATGAACTCCGGGTTCTGGCTCTGAAGAAACTGCTCGGGATTTTGAGCCGCCCCAACAAGTCGCTCCAGAAGCAGCTCCTCGTTGACAAACTGTCCGCGCAGTCGTAAAAACAGCCCGCGGACCAGCATGCGAAAGTCGTACTCAAGAAAATCGACAAAGTAGAACTGCACTCCAGCTGGCGTAAGGGCCCCTAGATCTATCCCGTCATGGAAGAATTCTCGGGGTCTAACCTGCACACTGACTCGGCGCTCACCAACTACTATTCGGAGCTCCTCAATTGACATCGAATCAAAGCCGTAAACGAGATTCACTACCTGCTCAACAATCGCGATTTCTGCCTCTCCAACTGCTGTGTCAGCACCGAAAACAAACTCACGGTCACGTTCGTCACGAAGCGTCGTCAGACGAAGCCCATCCTCGGTACGTTCACCAAGTACGGTCAAGCCGTAGTCTTCAAACTCAACGGCGCCGAGCGAAACAGATACCGCCAATACCACAACCAAAAGCGCTATGGTTCTTCTTATTTCTCTCACTCTTCTCACTCCCTACTGCAACTGAAGCAGCACGCGATCAAAAGGCCGAAGCCCCGCGTCTTCGTACAACTCCACAAGACGTGCCCGAGCCGGACTACCTGCACCAATAAACTCGATCACCGCGAGTAACTCGTCGTCTCGGCGGAACACATAACCTTGACCGCCGATCTCTAACTCGTGAAGCCTATCCATAAAGACGTAGATTTCGTCGCTGTCACGCGCATCTACGATATACCCGTTCTCCCGATTGTCAGAGGTGAGCGCCTCCATAGCAAACAAAAAGCGCTCTGTATCCGCGCCAAGACGTTCCCGTTGTTCCTGTAGTTCGGCGTTCAGGCGCGCTCGCTGCTCCTCAAGAGCGGCTTGAGCCCTTGCACGCTCAGCTGCAAGCTCTTGTTCATGGTCTGCAATTTGCTCATTGCGCACGGCTACCAAGTCTGCGAATCCACTACGCAGGGCCTCATAACGCCCAATTACAGACGCCGCACGACTCTCAATACCCCCAAGCACATCAGGCACTCGGTTTCTATAAGGGACGTTCTTCAAAGCTCCAACAAGAACTCGAAACTCATGGACATCCTGTAAAAGTTCCGAGAACTGGGGCTCACTCAGAATGCCCTCTTCCGAAAGGAGGCTCGAGTACGCGGCCAATGTCACATCACCGAATGACTCAACCGAAGGCTGCCGCGAGAGAACATCCGGAATCTCTCCTTCCTCAAAACGCGGGTTGTATCGTAGGATGAGTGAGTTCATCTCGCGTTGGTGTGCGGCGCGCAAACCTTCCTCGAGGTTGGCGGCGTGGTTCTCAAGCTCAGCGACCTGTTGCTCATGCTCAACAAGGAGCTGCTCTATCTGTTGTTCGTACTCATCTGCCTGTTCTTGCATTTCCAACTCAAACAGGCGTCGCTGGCTATCCAACTGAGCCTCGCGCTCCCGAGCCTGCTCAACCTGCCGCGCATCGTACTGCGCCATCTGTGTTGTGAGAGCTTCAATTTGAAGGTCCAGTTCTTCTATCTCGCCCGCGTACTGAGCATGGATTTCTTCAACCCGGCTCTCTTCAGTTACTCGAATCTGCGCGCTCTGCTGTGAGCGCTGTTGATCCGAGATATCTCGAGTTGCAAGCAGATCTATATCGCGCTGAGCCTGTAACTCGACCTGAGCAATTTCACGATCACGACGACGAGTGAGTTCCGCCCGTTGCCGTTGTATCGACTCCATCTCGGCCTCAAGCCTACGAGCCGAGTCCAGCAGTTCACGGAGGTTTACGTCGGCAAACTCGTCTATACTCACCGTTATGTCGGAGGTGAGCTCCTCTATGTACCAAGTTATGGCTACAGCCGAAAGTGCAAAAAACAGCACCAGGATACCAACCACTGCAGGCACCAGAATAGTGTTGTTCTTCTTTGTCTTGGCAAACTCGGTGCCTAGATCATACTGACTCTGGCGGCGCCGAAAGTCTTCAATGATCTCCTGGAGAAAAAGCATTTTGCTTTTTTCAACGAGGTGTTTTACTTCTCTTTCATTGTCCATATGCCGTTCCAGTCCTCAGGTACACGTGCACCTTTCATGCGTTCTACAAACACCTCACTTATCCCAAGGCCGCAGCGTTTCATGGCCGCAAGCCCTGCTTTCCAGTCACCCTCGTAATATGCATCGCGTCCGGTGTTAAAGCGCTCGATCTCTTCCGTGAGGCTCTCGGTCAGATGCTCGCGCTTAATGGGCCAATATACCCGCTTGCCTTGGGTCTTGCCCTTTACCTGAACCTTGTCGAGTTCCACAAACTCAAACTCGTCAGCTGCACTGTAAAGCACCTCGGCTCGTACATAGTCTGAGCAGATAATAGGAACACGATACACACGGGTAAGACCCTCTAGCCGAGCCGCCGAGTTCACGTTGTCACCAATGACGGTATTGACCATACGCTCGTAAGAACCGATGTTGCCGTAGAAGACTTCTCCCCCGTCCAGTCCAACTCCGACCTCAATGAGAACAGCCTGATAAATGGCCTCCTCGGTCTCAGTCATGGAGCCCCGTTGCTCAAGAATTTTCTCTCTTCTATGATGCATCTCCCGACGAAGATCTGCCGCAACATCCTGTATCAAGTAGGCCGAGCGCAGAGCTTGCAGGGACTTGTTATCACCGTCCTCGGCAATAGTTCCAAAGACCGCCAGGAGCGCGTCGCCAATTATGGATCCAATATCGCCGTTGTTTTCATGAATATTGCGAATAGCCTTGTCGTAGTGTAGATTCAACAGCTTGATAATGTCGGTACCGAGGGTCTCGGTCATAAAGGTGAAGCTTTTGATGTCGGTGAAGAGTATTGTCAGTTGCCTCTTTGTGCCTTCCAGCCGAATCTCACGCTCTTTGTAGGCCCGTGCGGCAACATCACGAGCAACGAACTTCTTGAAAATATTCATGAGGTTGTCAATGGTGCTTGCCAGCGAGTTGAAGGCCACCCCCAAATAGGTTACGTCGTCGTTCGGAGCGCCTGACATGTCTAGTAGATCAATGGCCTGATTGTTCTGCATTTTCATAATTGAAGCTGTTATGACCCCAACAAAACGCAGAATGTACCGCAACAAGAATATTCCAACGGCAACGCAAACGAGCGTTATGAGAAGAATTATGACCGAGATCTCGGTGAAAATGCGGGCCGAGTCAGCATAGAACTCTCCCAGTTCCTCGCCGCGAAGCAGAAACACATCCCACCTGCTATGATACTTGTACACGCCAAAGTAGCGGTCACCATACAGGCTAAAGTTGAGCGTGCCTTCCTCAACTCCCTCAGCCATGCGGCTGCGTATCAGCTCCAACGCGGCTTCATCCTCGAACTCAGACAGAGCTGCGTCGTTGGTTGCATGAAACAGCAACACTCCGCTCTCGTTGACTCCTAAAGCGGTGGAACGTTCACCACGGAAATCTCGCGCAGCGGCGGCCGTGAGGTTCTCGGTCGCTTCCTGCAGATCATTGTTGAAGCGGTAGATCTCGTGTTGGTTGCCCGCAAAAACATGGAGCTCTCTCAGATCCTTAATGAGAAGTTCGTTCAGCAAGCCAATTTGCTCACCTCTATTCAACATTAGATTGATGTAATTCGATGTGAAGTTAGAGATAAGGAGAAATATTGTGAAAATCACGACAATTTTCACGGTGAGTGGCACTACACGCGTACCGGCGACTTTTTTTCCAATAACCTTGTCTATGAACTCCGGCATGGCATTCCCTTTTAACACGCTCACAATGCGTTTACGCGTGATCTGGAAAACAATACCAAAATACCAGGGTAATTACAACGCGAATTGACAAACGACAGGCCTTTGTTGCGTTCTTTTGGAGTTGGGAGAGACGGACGCCCTATGCTGGGGCGCCCAGATCATAGCTTATGTAGACAACATCACTTCATCACTTTCAAGAGTTCGCTTGCGAATGTCATGAAATTTATTAACAAGTTTCTCAACCGTGAGCGCCTCTTTCTCCGCGCCTGAGATATCAAGAATGATCTCGCCCTTGTCCATCATCAACAGACGGTTCCCATATTGAATGGCGTGATTCATGTTGTGGGTGATCATCATGGTGGTAAGCCCGTAGTCATCTATGAAGCGCATGGTGAGTTCCAGGACAATCTTAGCATTTCGCGGGTCAAGCGCCGCTGTATGCTCATCAAGAAGAATAAGCTCCGGATGAGAGATTACCATAGTAAGGAGTGTGAGCGCCTGACGCTGGCCGCCCGACAACAACCCGACATTGTCCTTGAGTCTATGTTCAAGGCCCATCTCAAGGCTGGTTAGCTTCTCACGAAAGAACTCCCGCATACTGTTATTTAGACTAATCCGTAGTCCCTTGTGACCCTTGCGATGAGTAATCATCATGTTGTCTTCCAGAGTCATGTTCGAGGCGGTACCAAGTAAGGGGTCTTGGAAAATTCTCCCTATGTACCGTGCGCGCTTATATTCCTGCTCTTTGGTTACGTCGCGCCCATTAATGAGCACCTGACCCTCGGTAGGCAGCATATTCCCGGAAACAAGGTTAAACAGGGTGGTCTTACCAGCCCCGTTACTCCCAATAATTGTAATGAAGTCACCCTCATTTACCACAAGATCCACATTTCTAATGGCCGCATTCTCATTCACAGTCCCAGGACTAAAAACCTTGCTTATATTTACCAACTTGATCACGCAGGCCCCCAGCACACAGCCCCTACCTCGCCATCCCGAGCGGAACCGGCCGCACCCGGCATGGCTTCGCCGCC
>REEM01000105.1 GCA_007695055.1 Spirochaetaceae bacterium
AAACCCTCACACTTGCGTTTGCAGGTTCCTTCCCTTCCCTCTATATGTTCAAAGAGCGCCGTATTCTGAGCCGACAAAGGCCCCTAACACGGGTTTTTCCGTCCCGCATTTTCAGCGAGCGGAAGAACACCATATCAAAAACGAAACTACTGTGTCAAGCAGTTCCAGAGGAATTCCTCTGTGTTTCGAAGTTGTTAGCAGCTGGAATCAGCCGCTCAACGATGTGAAGTGACAGTATCACCATAGCCGATCCATGGTCAATAGGATGGGCAACTTTTTTGTTATTCTCTCGTGCGGTGTCCTGGCGCTATGCCTGAGCTTGGTTGTCTTTACCTCGCATGTGGGCCACAAAAACTCGCAGGTAGTCACCAAAGGAACTGAGCGACAACACCAGCGCTATACCAAACACGACCAGGGTTACAATGCGCAAAACCGCCTCAGCTTCTGGCAACACCGCCATGCGTTCCAGCGTAATGACCGCAATGCCGAGCCCTACACCAATAGCAAAGAAGACCGTCTTGATCTTGCCACCTTTCCGAGCTGCAAGTGCAACGCCTTCCTTGATCATGAGAAGTCGAATAAACACAATACCAAACTCGCGGTACATGAGGAGCAGAAAGATCCAGACCGGCATAATGCCGACCGCGCTCAAGCATACAAAACAGGTGAGATGGCTAATTACGTCTGCAAAGGGATCCATTACCTTTCCAAGGTCGGTAACCTCGTTCCGCTTGCGCGCTACGTATCCGTCGGCGGCGTCGCTGAACTCCATAAAAAGGAACAGGATCCAGAGAATAACGGCCGAAGGCACCGCAAGTACGCCGAACCATATGGGGACGAAGAAGACCACAAAAAAGACTGGTGACAACACAAGCCGTGATGCCGTTAAGGAAGTTGCTATATTCACAGAGGCATGGTAGTACAGCCGGTGTGGGCTGTCAATCCGTAACGAGGGCTGCCAGATGCCCTGCCATGTACTCGAGCTCGTCCTCGACCACGGTGTGGGCAATGCCGGGATATATTCGCAGATCGAGCGCGGCACCAAGATGCTCCATGACGGCCGCGGATTCACGCACGCGTTCTACCGGAATGTAGGGGTCTACATCGCTACATCCAATGAGTACCGGGGTACCTTCCAGACTGCCACTATAGTCCTGCAATGCAATTTGAGGTCCAATAAGGCCTCCGGAGAGTGCAAACACACCACCGTAGTGCGCAGGATTGCGCGCTACGTACTCAAGACTGAGGCACCCTCCCTGGGAGAAACCCCCAAGAACGATCTTGTCACGCGGAATTCCGGCCTCAATCATGGTGGCAAGCAGACTGCCGATGCGGGCAAGTGCGTCGCTTAAATCAGGTTCGTTTTGCTCACGAGGCATGAGAAAACTCACCGGATACCATGTGTTACCGCTTGCTTCAGGCGCTAGCACAGCACATGTGTCGGGTGCAATTCTGCGTCCCAGCGCCATGATGTCGGCCGCCCCTGCCCCTCGCCCATGCAGCAAAATGAGCCCGCAGGCGGCCTCGGAAAGCGCCGGGCCGTGGCTCACAATGGCTCCTGAATCATGTTTTCCCATGCTATTCTCCTTCTGCTGCAGCAAGCTCCGGTACCGAAGGTCTTTCGTCCAGCACGGCCGCAGGCACAGCCATGAGGGCTGTGCGCACCGCATCACTTGGGTCCGCTGACCGTGGCAGCAACTCGCTTATTCGCTGTTTCCAGCGGCGAGTGCCAGGTCTGAATGCAAAAAGCCCCAGCATATGCCGTACGATAGTGTGTGACGAGACCGGAGTGTCTTTCCAGGCGTCAATATACTCAATCATGCGCTCAACGACTTCTCTGCGGGTCGGGGCGTGAGGATTGCCAAATACCGCCTGCTCCACCTCGGCAAGGAGATACGGATGCTCATAGGCAGCACGGCCGAGCATGACTGCATCGACATGCCGCAAATGCTCCAGAACTTGATCAACCTCACGGATTCCGCCGTTTATTTCTATATCAAGTTGAGGATAGTCACGTTTGAGCTGGTACACCGTCTCATAGGACAGGGGCGGCACACTGCGGTTCTCCTTGGGGCTCAGCCCACCAAGAATGGCTATACGGGCATGGACATTGAAGCGCTGGCAGCCAGCAGCCGCAACCGTTTCTACAAACTCACAAAGCTCGTCGTAGCTGTCGCGCCCGTTTATGCCAATGCGGTGCTTGACCGTAACTTCCTTTTCGGTAGCGCCCCGCATAGCCTCAACCAACCGAGCAACATGCTGGGGATTTGCCATGAGGCAGGCACCAAAGTTTCCGGTTTGCACACGCTCGCTCGGGCACCCAATGTTGAGGTTGATCTCGTCATAGCCGTAGGGCTGTGCAAGCTTTATGGCCTGATCCATTTCCTGCGGATTATCACCGCCAAGCTGCAACGACAGCGGGTGCTCAGACTCATGAAAGCCCAGGAGATAGTCGCGGTCACCGTGAATGATTGCTCGCGGTGTCAGCATTTCGGTGTAGAGGAGTGTATGTGGTGAAATGATCCGGGCTAAGTAGCGAAAATGCCTGTCAGTGCGCTCCATCATGGGAGCCACACTGACAGGCGGGAAAGAAGCCTTCGGATTCACTGTGTGTGTCCGACTTAACATAAGGCCCGTAGCATAGAAAAGATTGCTACGGTATGTCAAATACGCGACCCGGACGGGTGGGGATGGAAGGGGAAGACGGGACTACAGGTGTCCAGGCCGCGTGGAGGCTCATCGTACAAGACCGACAAGTATGTTTTGTTCACCGCGCCGGATGCGGAACATGATCTCGTCGGAGGAGGCATCGTTGAGCGCGCGGTAAAAGTCCGCCAAGCTCTCAATGTTCCTATTATTCACTCTATTTATAATATCCCCGGCACGAACTCCGGCCGTCGCGGCGGGGCCATCTTGAACTACATTTCCAACAATTACACTTCCTACATTTCGATCAAGGCCCAGCTCTTCACGGATTTGGTCCGTAATTGGGGTCACTGCAAGCCCTGGCCACATGCGTGAACTGCGCCGAGCTACCTCTGCTTCATCCTCACGAATTGCCGTTTGGAGACTGAGCTCCATTTCATCTCCGTCACGAATAATGCTAAACCGACTTTCCGCGTTCGGCTGAAGGTCAGCGACCATGCGCACCAAGCTATTGCTGTCACTAACCTGCTCACCGTTGATCCGGGTAATGAAGTCTCCAGGGAGGATTCCACCCTCTTCTGCGGGGGATCCTCGGAACACGTTATACACAAATGCTCCTTCGGAGGTACCAAGATCCATACCGCTACGGAGCTGCGAGCCTGCGTCCCCCGTGGAAATACCCAGCCAGCCATAGGTCACCCGACCGTCCCGAATGAAGTCATCAACCACTCGTTTGGCGACATTCACCGGGATTGCAAAACCAAGCCCTATATTTCCGCCGGTTTGTGAGGCGATCCAGGTATTGATCCCAATTACCTCGCCCTTAAGATTAACCAAGGCGCCGCCGGAGTTCCCACGATTAATGGCTGCATCGGTTTGAATATAGTCGGTAAGCATGGGCATTCCGGACTCAGGCCCCGGATTGCGCCCAATTGCAGACACAATTCCAGCCGTCACGGTGGAGCTGAATCCAAGCGGATTCCCGACCGCAAAAGCCCAGTCACCAACACGCAAGGCGTCGGAATCACCAAGTCGGGCTATGGGTACGTCTTCTGAGCTTTGGAATTTCAGCAGGGCCAGGTCACGGCGGGCATCGCCACCAACAAGCTCAGCTTCAAACTGTCGTCCATCTGCGAGAGTGATTTGGATCTCCTCGGCCTCGCCTGCCACATGATTGTTGGTAAGCACGAAAACATCGTTCCCAGACCTTCGCACTATGACGCCTGACCCCAGTCCGGGGCGACGATACTCTTGCTCCTGCGAACCATCACGGGGAGTTCCGAAAAAGAACTCAAAGGGCGAGCTTGGCCGCCGTTGGCGGACAATGTTCACCACATTTACTTCTACGACAACGGGAATCGTCTGGTCGGCGACTCGCCGAAAGGCGGTCTGATAGGCATCCATAAGGTCACCACCGGCCGAAACCGAGACAGGAAGCTCATCGTGGGACGCAAGAACTGCCGAAGACCCACCGGATGTCCGTTGGGCCTGGGTCACACCACTGCTTTCCGGAGTCTCAAGCCCGGAGAGCGTCACGAATGCCAAGACAAAACCCACCACACCGGCAAGTACACCACTGACGATCATTTGTGCCCATGTGCGTTTCTGCATGTTAACCTCCGAGCCTTAAGATAGCGGGAGGAGCTTTCCATAACCTTACAGAAACATTACATCTCTGTCATGTTTGGGTGAAGGACGAAGTCTGCCTGGATCTTGGCTCGACATCAGAGGCAAGGCAGCCGCACGCAGAAAAGAGCTCCACCAAGATCCGACCTACCGACCTCAATCTGCCCCGAGTGCGCCTCTACCACGGTTTTCACCAGGCTGAGACCTATGCCAAGCCCCGGACGCCCCACGGCCTCTCGCCCACGGTAGAGCCGTTGCCAAATATACGGCAACTCTTCAGCGACGATCCCGGCGCCAGCGTCCTCAACCTTGATGGTGAAGTAGCTTTCGGGCTCACCCCGGTGAGCCTGTTGACTGTCACCCGCCTGCAGTGAGACGCGCACCGTTCCGGCTGGCGGCGAGTACTTGACCGCGTTGTCGAGCAGGTTGGCAATCATTTGGCGCAGGCGCGCGGGATCACCGGCAACGTGAAACTCTGGTGCAGACTCGCTATTCCAGTCGCCCTGAGACTCGTGGTACTCAACGAGCGGGCCTTCAATGCGTATGGCGCGCTCCTCGGCGGCAAAGGAGTAGAGGTCGACGACATCGCCCAAGAGCGAAAGAAGCTCAACAGGCTCTCTGCTGGGACTATGCAGGCCGGACTCAGCCTCGGATAGCTCCATGATTGCGTCAAGCAGCTTGACCACGCTTTCTGACTCCTCGAGGCAGTCGGAAAGCGCCTCGCGGTACCTGTCTAGATCCGGTTCTCCGCGCAGGGCAATCTCTGCGACACCACGCATACGGGTCACAGGGGTGCGGAGATCATGGGCAACGGTGTCAAGCGTAGATCTCATACCTGCAAGCAGACCGTCAATGTTTGCGAGCATGCGGTTGAATGACTCGATAAGGGTGTCAAACTCATCTCCGGTTTCACTCCGTTCAATCCGAGTCGAAACCTCTCCGGTGGACAGGATCTCGGTTATGACCTCATTCAACCTGCCTAAGGGTCGGAGATAACGCGCGGTCAGAACAAGCCCAAGGAAGAAGCCTACCGCAGATATAGCCACCACAACAAACACGAAGTTCCGAACAAAGGCGCGCAGAAGCCGGTCACGCCCCTCGGTACTGAGGCCAACTTGGAGCACGTAGCGCTCCCCGAGGTTTATTGCGGCAACCTCCAGACCAAACTCCAGGCCCGGAGCCTTGAGGGTACGAACCTGCTCAAGGCCGTAGCGCTCAAACCTGGACAGTTCCTCAAGAGGAAATGCAGCCCACGCGGCCGGGTGGAGCAGCAGTACGGTGCGGCCGTTTCGCTCAGAGATTCGTACGAGCGCAGGGCGCTCGCCAGCAAGTAGACTCTCAAGGTCAAGCTCTTCATGCAACATCTGCATTCCACCAATTTGGAACTGGGCCCAGTAGCTCAGCAGCCGCGACCGCAGCGCTGCATGGTCGTCGTTCCTGAGCGAGGTATACAGTGAGTAGAAGGAAAGGAGGTGAAAGACCGTGGTACTCATCACAAAGACGATGAGAAAGGCCATGGTTAGCTTAAACTGTATCTTCTTTAAGAACATATCCTACGCCGCGTATGGTATGGATGAGCTTGGGTTCAAAGTCACGGTCGATACGGCTACGCAAACGCGACACCAGTACATCTACCACGTTCGTTTGCGGATCAAAGTCGTAGTTCCACACCCGCTCCATGATCATTGTCTTGGAGAGCACGCGCCCTTTATTGCGAAGCAGGTATTCCAGAAGCGTGAACTCGCGGGGGCCAAGCTCAATACGGGTATCACCACGATACACCTCGCGAGTCTGGGGATAGACACAAAGGTCTGCGGCTACAAGCTGCTGGGCTACCTCGGGGGCCGAGGAACGGCGAATAAGGGCATGCAAACGCGCAACAAGCTCAGCAAAGGAGAACGGCTTCACGAGATAGTCGTCACCACCGCGTTGGAATCCCCGCACACGGTCATCTACCGAACGTCGTGCGCTGAGAATGAGAATTGGCATTCGCACGCCCTGTCCCCGAAGCCGCTCAATGAGGCTCAACCCGTCCATGCCCGGCAGCATGAGGTCAACAATTGCTGCGTCATAGGGTTCAGAAGCCCCAGCACGGCTCTCCTGGCTCTGGCAGGCAGCGAGCCCGTGCTCGGCACGGTCCACCGCGTCAACGACAAAGCCTTCTTGCCTCAGGCCTTTGCAGAGGAAGTCACGAATCTTGGCGTCGTCCTCTACCAGCAGCACCTTCATTGGGACAACCCCTCCGTGCTTATCTTGGCAGCCCCAAGGCACCGTTCCCCATTGTAAAAGACCGTGAACTGACCCGGGGCAACCCCCCGATCACCATCCTTAAGCTCCACTCGCAGGAGTCCTGCCTGCGCCTGATCCGGCGGGACACTGAGCACGCAGTCCTGAAGCTCAGGGCCATGCCTGAGTTTTGTCTGAAGCTGACAAGCACGGGAGGCGTTGAGCGGGGAATGCCCTGAAATCCAGTGCGGGTCCTCAACGAGGAACTCATGGCGGACCTGGTCACTCTTATGGGTTGCGTGCGATACATACACGACATTCTCGTCTGTGTTCTTTCCGACCACGTACCATGGCCCATTCCCAAGTCCCAGGCCCTGCCGTTGACCAATGGTATGGAACCAGAATCCTTTGTGTTTCCCCAGCACGGTTCCCGTCTCGCGTTCGACTATATCGCCCTCACGCTCACCTAAGTAGTGACGAACAAAGTCCGGATAGCGAATTTTGCCCAGAAAACAGATGCCCTGACTGTCGGGACGGTCGCGGTTGGGCAATGCATACTCCTCTGCCGCGGCCCGCACCTGGTTTTTGGTAAACTCGCCAATGGGAAACTCCAGGCGGGACAGTTGAGCTGCGGACAGGTGTGACAAAAAATAGGTCTGATCCTTGACCGGATCCGGTGCACGGAGGAGCCAAGCCTCGCCTGAGTGGTGTTCAATTCGAGCGTAATGGCCGCTGACGA
>REEM01000180.1 GCA_007695055.1 Spirochaetaceae bacterium
CCCCGGAGCTCCTGCGCGAACTCGCGAGCACAGCCGTACTCAAGGTGGCCGTTGTGGTCAACGATCTGCCTCCTGAGGTGCAGGAGCTCCTGCGTGCTGGACTGCTTGATGCGGTACAACTCCACGGTGATGAGCGACCCGAGGACTGTCTGTCCCTGGGCTTCCCGTACTACAAAGCGCTCCGCCTTGGCGGGGCGACTGGGGCTAACAGCTCCGGCGGGGCGGCTGGCCGCGCGGCTGGCGTCGCGGCCAGCGGCAGCGGAAACCAGCCGCCGGAGCGCATACGCGACTACCGTTGCCCGCGGGTTCTGCTTGACGCCTTCGTGCCGGGGCAGGCCGGGGGAACCGGGAAGCGCATAGACCGCGACCTCGTGGAGCAGGCGGCAAGCATGGGGCCGCTATGGCTCGCCGGGGGCCTCAACCCCGACAACATCGCCGAGATCATTCGTGACCACAGACCCGAACTTATAGATGCCTCGAGCGGACTTGAGTCCGCGCCGGGAAGAAAAGACCCCGCGCGTATGAAACGCTATTTCCAGGAGATACAGAATGCCACAACATGAATACCGCGCCTTTAAGAACACCTTTGGTGAGTTTGGCGGCCGTTACGTTGCCGAGGTGCTCCGGCCACCCTTAGATGAACTCGAGGCGGCCTTTATCGCCGCCATGAATGATCCGCAGTACCGCGCAGAGTTCGACTCCATTTGCACCGAGTACATTGGGCGGCCGACCCCCCTCCTGCATGCGCGCAACACCTCGCGCGAGATTGGCGGAGCGCAGATCTACATCAAACTTGAGGGTCTTGCAAACACCGGCGCGCACAAGATAAACAACGCCGTCGGGCAGGCCTTGTTGGCCAAGCGCATGGGCAAAACGCGCATCATTGCCGAGACCGGCGCCGGCCAGCACGGAGTGGCAACCGCGGCCATTTGTGCAAAACTCGGACTCGAGTGCTGCATTTACATGGGCGAGGTCGATATAGCACGCCAAAAGCCCAACGTGTTCTGCATGGAACTCTACGGGGCCGAGGTGCGGCCGGTGAGTGGCGGAAGTCGCACGCTCAAGGACGCAGTCAACGAGGCGCTGCGCGACTGGGCAGCAAGCTTTGCAAACACCCACTACCTCATTGGCTCGGCCCTGGGCCCCTCTCCCTTTCCCGACATGGTACGCGAGTTTCAGTCGGTAGTGGGGAAGGAAACGAAGGCACAACTGAAGGCGGCGGGAGTCGTGCCCGATGCCCTGGTAGCCTGTGTTGGTGGCGGCTCGAACTCCATTGGCTTTTTCTCACCCTACCTGGAGAGTGAAACACCCCGTCTCATAGGCGTGGAGGCCGGTGGCCGTGGCATGAACACCGGTGAGCACGCTGCCCGAATGAACGGGCTCGGCAAGACCGGAATTGTGCAGGGTTACAAGAGTCTGTTTTTGGTAGATGATGATGGTCAGGTGCAGGCGACACACTCGGTCTCGGCCGGGCTGGACTATCCCGGTATTGGGCCGCAACTTGCGCATCTTGGTTCTATAGGTAGAATTGAGTTCACGCGGGCGACCGACACCGAGGCCCTTGAGGCGCTGAAACTCTTTGCCCGCAACGAGGGCGTGATTTTTGCACTGGAGAGCGCACATGGAGGTGCGGCCGCATTGAAGCTGGCTGCCGAGTTGCCGCCGAGCGCCACAGTTGTGGTGAACATGTCCGGCCGTGGTGACAAAGACATTTTTATCACGGCGCGTGAGATCGCCCCGGAGTCGTGGAAACGATTCCTTGAACAAGAGGTGCAGACCCTATGAGTACGACCGCAATCATGGCACACATGATTCCATATTTCCCCGACCGTGAACTTTCCTATGCCGCGGCGCATGGCCTTATTGACTCCAAGGTCGACTATCTTGAGGTGCAGTTCCCTTTTTCGGATCCGTCGGCCGACGGCCCAACCATTGAGGATGCCTGCGGGCGAGCGCTTGCCTCTGGGTTTAGCACAGCACGTGGCTTTGAGTTTGTGCACACCTTAGTCGACCGTGGAGCTCCGCCGGTCTTCATCATGACCTATGCAGGCATTGCGTATGCATCCGGCGTGAAGGAGTTCTGTGATCTGGCCAAGCAGTCAGGCGCCGCCGGTCTCATTATCCCAGATCTACCCTACGACTACGATGAAGGTCTCTACGAGGCAGGCATTGCGCAGGGGCTTGCCATCGTACCCGTAGTTGCTCCGAGCACCACGCCTGATCGTCTGGCGGAGCTACTCAAGGTACAACCGGAGTATGTGTATGCCGCACTGCGCGTGGGTATTACCGGCGCTGCTACCGAGCTTGGGCAGGATAACCTGGACTTCCTGGACCGAGTTGGTGCCAGTGGAGCCAAGGTTATGGCTGGTTTTGGCATTCGCTCACGAGATCAGGTGCGAATGCTATCTGAACATGTTCATGCGGTGGTGGTAGGCTCGGCCTTTGTCAAGGCGATTTCGGCCGCCGCGGCCGCCGCAGGCCCAGATGAACCGGCAGCAGCCGCGGAAGCGGTGTACAGCGCGGTAGAGACGCTGGTCTCGGCGCTTCGGCCCGACTGAAGACGCGGCCCGCACTGAGAAGCAGTCGCGACTGGCAAGCAGGCCCGACTGAGAAAACTTGCCAAAAGGCTGTCGCTTCTGTACCCTAACTAGACCACAAGGAGAAAAATGAAATGGAAGTCACCCTGACCACAGATAATTTTGAAAGCGAAGTCCTGCAGTCCCCCGTACCGGTTCTGGTAGATTTTTGGGCTGAGTGGTGCATGCCGTGCAAAATGGTTGCCCCCGTGCTCGCCGAGATTGCCGAGGAATACAACGGCAAAGCAAAAATTGGAAAGATCAATGTCGACGAACAGTCAGATCTTGCCGCCCAGTTCAATATTGTGAGCATTCCTACCCTGTTGCTCTTCAAGGACGGTGAAGTAATTCAACAACAGGTCGGCGCGGCTCCCAAAGAGCAACTTGAGGTGCTCCTTAAAACGGCTCTCACAGACTAAGCCCGCGCAGCGCCGCCAGCGGACCCCGACGCGCGGGGGTACAACCCCGCGCCAGCCGACCCTGCCGCGCCGCGGGGTCGCGAGTCACGGCGAGTACACGTCGTCGCTGTTGGGTGCACCAAAGCTCGCGCCGGATGTAGGCACAATGTGCCAGTCCAGGCGCGTGTCGGTGTCCTCAGAGTGGCTGTTGCGGCCAATGGATCTCGTTGCGGTAGAGCCTTCCGGGTTTACAGCATCTTCCGGCGCGGCCTCGTACCCAGCAATCGCCCAGCCACCATCGCCCACAACCTCATCTACCCATTCCATCATCCGTCGCGTGCCGAAGCCCCGGTACAACTGGTCTGACTCACTGGTACGGTTGCTCCAGATCACTGCATCCATAATGCGGCCGCGCGGGGTAGTGTAGAGTGCGACCACCCCATTGTTGGACGGCAACCCACCTCCCTCGGCCACCCAGTAGTCCCAGGCGTGATCCACCGCCCGGCTGCCGCCCGACTCATCTTTTGCCAGGGTCTCGTTGACCTCTTCCGGACTCCCCTCGGGCCGAAAATGCAGAATAATGAAGTCACCGGCCTCTATCTCCACCGACGGGAAAATGAACCGGGAGTTGTAGTCCGAGGGACTGCCGTTATAGAGCGTTATTCCGGCCAGGTTCCCGGGGCTCAGGGAAACTAACTCTACTCGTTCCGGGTTGGTGGTGCTGGCCCGTGGGTTGAGTTCGTTAATAAGGAGGTTAGGTGGATAAGGGTTGTGGCCGTACACACGTGCCAAGAAGGCAAGTGAGTTGCCCCGGGCATCTTGAACCCCGGCATCTACGACGTACTCGACCCCGGCCAGGGTTGCTTCTGGAAAACGCAGCCGCAGCCTGGTTCCGCCGGAGCCCGACACAACTGGCTCACCAAGAGGGGGGCTCACCGTCAAGCGCCCCGGAATCATCTCAGTCTCCTTGTCAAACTCAAGTTCTATAGTATGTGCATCTGTCGTTTCAACCGAGAGTATGCGAGGAGGGTGGAAATCTCCCTCAATCAAGTTGACCCCTTCATGGAGAGGTGCGCATCCGGCTATCACCAGTACACCAAAAATCAGCAACCGCCTTAACAAATACCAAGATTTTCCCATTGACCGCGCTCCTTACATCGCTTCTTAATCTTTACTACATAGAAAAGCTCCGTGTTGATTGTCCGGTCGGGGCTTGATATACTGAAAAAGTCGGAAAATTTAACTCTTGTAGGCAATACAGCATGTCAGATTCAATTTTGTTCGAAAAATACGGTTTAAGTTACAAACCCGGAACGGTCATTTTTAGCGAAGGCGATCCCGGCGACAAGATGTACATCATTCAAGGTGGGCGCGTCGGCATTAGCAAAACAATAGAACGGCGGCAGCATCAGCTGGCTGAACTGGTTAAGGGCGACTTCTTCGGCGAAATGGCCATTGTCACTCGGCAGAAGCGCACCGCCACGGCCACCGCTTTAGATGAGGTGAGCCTTCTGGCTTTCGACCGCCAAGGTTTCGAGAGCATGATAGAAAAAAACGCAAAAATTGCCATGAACGTAATAGATAAGCTCTGTAAACGACTCCAGCATTCCAATGGACTTATACAGGACCTTGTTCGGCGTAACGTGCGGGCATCCATTGCACTGAGTTTGTACTACCGCTTTAACGAGAAACCGGAGGACGAACAGTACCTTTCGCTTGATCAAGTCACCAAAGACATAGCTGCTAACCTTGACGTTGATGATGCCACCGTGGGTGAGGCGCTCTCACAACTTGCCGAGGGCGGAGTAGTAACGGTAAGTGGCAATGCAGTCCGGCTAAAAGACAAACAAAAACTGGCTGCGCTTGCCGAGCGCATGGGGGGATAACAGATGTGCGGAATAATAGGTTACTGCGGGCCCAAACCTGCTGCGCCAATCCTGGTTGAAGGTCTCAGGCGCTTAGAGTACCGTGGATATGATTCTGCCGGGATCTGCGTGGTTGAGAACGGACACCTTGAACTTCACAAAAAGAAGGGCAAATTAGCGGCACTGAGTTCCGTGTTGCCGCCGAATGTGGTCGGGAACTACGGAATTGGGCACACTCGCTGGGCAACACACGGTGAGGTCACCGACATCAATGCCCATCCGCATATAGACGGTGCCGGAAAAATAGCTATCGCGCACAACGGCATTGTGGAGAACCATGAAAGCCTACGTGAGAAACTCACCGACGACGGCTACGTCTTTATCAGTGAAACCGACAGTGAGGTTATTGTGCACCTCATTCACAGTCTGTATGAGGGTGACCTTGAGGCCGCCATTAAGCAGGCGGTTCAACTCCTTACCGGAACCTACGGGATTGTTGCGGTGCATGCCGACGAACCTAACCGCGTTGTCGGTGCTCGTAACGGTTCACCCCTTGTTCTGGGAATTGGTGATGACGAGATGTTTCTGGCCTCGGACGTAACCGCAATTGTGGCCCACACCAAGCAGGTGGTGTACATAGAAGACCACGAGGTGGTTACCATTACCCCGGACGACTACCGAACCACCGACCTTACCGACCGACCTATAGACAAAAAAATTGAGTTCATTAGCTGGGAGCTGGCTGAAATTGAAAAGGACGGCTACACCCACTTCATGCAGAAGGAGATCCTTGAGCAGGCAAGTTCCATAAAACGGGCAATGCAGGGACGGCTCAACAAGGAGACCGCCACCGGGCATCTCGGTGGATTGAACCTCAGCTCCAAGGAGCTCCTGGAAATTGAGCGAGTCAAGATTATAGGGGCCGGAACCTCGTTTTATGCAGCAATGGTGGCAGCCTACCTTATTGAGTCCATTGGCCGCATTCCCTGCAGCGCCGAGCTTGCCTCCGAGGTGAGGTACCGAAATCCGGTCGTAGAACGAAACACACTGTATTTCGCCGTTTCACAGTCCGGGGAAACCGCAGACACACTGTACGCTATGCGCGAGTTACAGCGGAAGGGCGCACGGGTGCTGGGGATTTGCAACGCGGTTGGGGCCACCATTCCGCGTGAAAGCGACGGCGGTGTGTACATCCACTCCGGTCCTGAAATTGCGGTTGCCTCCACCAAAGCCTTTACCAGCCAGCTGACTGCTTTCTACATCTTTACCCTCATTATGGCGCGCATGCGGCATATGTCCTTTGAGGAGGGCAGCAACTTCATTCGGGCATTAGAAAAGGTTCCGGATCAGGTTGAGAGCATTCTTGCACGCTCAGACAAACTGGCCGAACTTGCGGCCAAGTACGCGCACTTTAACAACGTCCTATTTCTTGGGCGTGGACTGAACTACCCGGTAGCTCTGGAAGGTGCACTTAAACTCAAGGAAGTTTCCTACATCCACGCCGAGGGGTACAGCGCAGCCGAGATCAAGCACGGGCCAATTGCGCTCATTAACGAACAAACTCCCAGTGTTTTTATTGTGACCAACGATTCATTGCGCGAGAAGGTAATCTCCAACATGAAGGAGGTCAAGGCGCGCCGAGGCCCGGTTATTGCACTCTGCGTAGAAGGCGACACCGAGGTCATGGCAATTGCCGACGACCACTTCGCGGTTCCTTCGGCTCACGAGTTAATGTATCCGTATCTCATGATGGTGCCCTTGCAGATGTATGCGTATCATACTGCTCTGGTACTGGGGCGTGACGTAGATCAGCCGCGCAATCTTGCCAAGAGCGTGACAGTGGAGTAAGGCCAAGGCTCCGTGGAGGGGCCGAGCCATAGGTGAGGGGCTGACCTTGACGCACCTGATCGGCGTTGAGGTCAAAGGGGCTAATGATGCGAATGCGCCTCATTTTTCATCTGCTCATCTTGCTTCCGCTCTTTCTCCTCCTTGCTGGGCCCGGGCTTCTTCCGGCTCAGGGGCCGCCCGCGGACCTCAGTGATGCCTGGCTGCTCCAACAAGGGCCGGTTCGCCGCACTCAAATCAACTTTATGAACGCTGCCATTGATCATCAGTTTCTTGTGTATTCAAAGGGTACGCGCGAGGTAGAACTTGTGTATACCCGTGAGGCTTTTGCCGCTCCAGATGACTGGCAGGCCTTTAGTTGTCCTGGACTTACGCTGAGTGTGTCGCGGCGTCCTGAGCGGCTGGTATCAGTCTATACACACGACAACAATCGACACTTCATTTTTGCGTTCTCTGTCTGGGAGGATGAGCGACGGGTGGCCCTGGATGAACCCGACTGTTCCTTTGTGGGCGAGCTTCTGAGTGAGTTTCGCTTCTTTGGTGGGCTCACAGCGCGCGAGTCGGTGCCAGCGCCATTCCCAGCTGCATTCTAAACGGCAGACACTGCTCTATCCAGCGTTTACTGCAGGACGTCCAGTCTCCTGCGGAATAATTTCATACAGCAGTCGCTCCGACAGGATGCGTGGCCAGTCCGGCATTTGATCCGACTCTGGTGAGTCATACCGTGCTAAGAGCTCTTGGAATTTCCGCTCGGCAACACTGTAGTCACCGCGTTTGTAGTAGATAAAGGCAATCTCGTACTCGGCAGCTGGCCCGTAATGAAGGTCATCCGGGTGACGCTCTAAAAACACTTCGTAGTAGGTAAGGGCAGTGTCCCATCTGCGGGCGTCGGTGGCTTCTTGACCACGACGGAAGAACTCCATGGGAGTGAGGTCCTCCGGGATGTCTTCCGGTGCCGGTGGTGTACGACAGGCGCTAAGGCCGAAAAGAAGAAGCGCAGTGACGGCAAAAAACAATGGCTGTTTCATGATGTACTCCCTTGCGGAAACGGTAGCATGCGACGTTCAAAAATATCAAGCCGGGCTTGCCGAGAGTTCCCCACATCGTTAGAATCCGCGAATGCTTGGAACAATTGTTAACACCATCGCGATACTTGCTGGGTCTATTCTTGGGCTTGTGTTTCACAAGCACATCCACGAAGGTTTGCGGGGAGTGGTATTCACCGGCACCGGACTTGTTTCGCTGGTAATTGGTGTGGGAATGGCACTTGAGTCCCAGCGGATCCTGTATCTGGCGTTGTCGCTGGTACTGGGTGGCATTCTGGGTGAGCGCTTGGGAATTGAAAACCGGATCTTGGGCTTTGGCGAGTATCTGCGGCGGAAATTCGTTTCTGGTGCTGGTGAGGGGCAGTTTGCGGCCGCTTTTCTTACCTCGTCGGTTCTCTACTGCGTGGGTGCAATGGCCATAATTGGAGCCTTTCGGGCGGGTGTGGACGGTGACTACGAGTTGCTGTTTACCAAGTCTGTTATGGACGGATTCATGTCGATATTGTTGGCAGGTGCCATGGGCATTGGTGTTGCCTTTTCCGCTGTGTCGGTTCTCCTGTACCAAGGAGCGCTGACATTGCTGTCGGTACAGCTGCGGCCGCTGGTAAATGAGCTTGTCCTGTCCGAGCTTACCGGTGTCGGTGGCACCCTCGTTATCATGATAGGACTCAACTTGCTATCATTAAAAGAAATCAAAACAGCGAACTTTCTGCCTTCACTGGTATTTGTCGTGCTTTTTGTGGCACTTGATCCCTTTCTCCCTCTGGCATAGCGTCGACATCGTCCCACAAAAAAGGGCAGCCGCGTTCGCGACTGCCCTTGCAACATCCCTTAGGAACTACCGTATAGGTAGCGAGTTAACTCCACCGTACCATGCCTGGCAGGAATTCATGAACAAGATCCTCGCTCTTGGGTAGCACCCGAACAGCGTAGCCTTGTTGGCCAGCCTCATTAATAGAGGCGGCAATCTTGTAGCGATATACCTCGCCTTCCTTTTTGGCCATGTTCATCTCAATGCGCACGGGGTTCTCAATATCGCCCTTGGAGCCAATCTTGCCGTAGTACAACTCTACCCGTACGTCCTCAGGTTTCAGTTTACCTAACTCAATCAGAGCTTCCGTGGTGAGCTTGTCGCCGACATTCAGCGCCGAGCCATGTTTGCGTTGTATCTCTGTGATGCGAACATGCCCCCACTCCTTCTCAAGCCGGGCGGTAAGAGCAGCCACGCGTTTTGCGGCGGCGTAGTCGTCGGCCGAAATGCGGGTGAAGTTCTCAAGCGCTGGAATGTAGAAGTTCTCGGCGTATTCACGGAGCATGCGAATAGATGAAAAGTCAGCACCGACCTCCTGCATTGAGGCCTTCATCATCTTGATCCATTCGCGGGGCAATCCGTCACGGCCTCGATCATAGTAGGTTGGGACAATTTCCTGCTCAAGCAGGTTGTACAGGGCCTTACTTTCAATCTCATCCTGCATCTCGGAGTCTTCATACTCCTCGCCGTTGCCAATTGCCCAACCAATGCCCGGGTTATATGCCTCTGCCCACCAACCATCAAGCACCGAACAGTTGAGAACGCCGTTAATTGCGGCCTTCATACCGCTGGTGCCACTTGCTTCAAGGGGTCGCCGGGGTGTATTGAGCCAGACATCACTTCCCGATACAAGGTACTTGGCCATGTTCATATCGTAGTTCTCAAGGAAGAGAATGCGGCTCCGAACTTCCGGTCGGTTGGCAAAGTGAACAATCTCTTTGATCATGTTCTTGCCTGGAATGTCATGCGGATGCGCCTTGCCAGCAAAAATAATTTGTATAGGACGCTCACTGTCAGACAGCAACTTCATTAGTCGCTCCGGATCACGGAAAAGAAGGGTGCCGCGCTTGTAGGTAGCAAAGCGCCGCGCAAAACTAATGGTGAGCACATAGGGCGAGAGCACCTCGTCGGCCTGAATCAGCCGGCTACCGCTCACACCTCTATTCTCGAGCTGGCGTCGTAGGCGTTGCCGAGAATAACTCACAAGCCGTGACTTCCGGCGTTCATGGGTACGCCACAGCTCCTCGTCAGAGATGCGGTCCATTCTTTTCCAGATGTCCAGGTGAGTCGGTTCATCGTAAAAGCGGGGCCCAAAGTACCGGTCAAGCAGATCCGACAAGTCATGGGAAAGCCAGCTGCGAACATGGACACCGTTGGTTATGCTGGTTATGGGTAACTCGCTTTTTGGTAGTTCCGGCCACACGCCCGCCCACATGTCCTGTGATATGTCACCGTGTAACCGACTTACACCGTTGTTATAGGCCGACAGCCGCAGCGCAAGCACTGTCATGCAGAAATGCTCGAGCTGATCGGTAGGATTCTCGCGCCCAAGAGCCATAAACGTATCCCAGGTCATGCCGGTGCCGGCGGTTACACTTGGATAGTACTTCTCCATGATGTCGAGAGCAAAGCGTTCATTGCCAGCCGGAACTGGCGTATGAGTGGTAAAAATATTCGTGGGCCAGACGGCTTGAATGGCTTCCTGCATGCTGAGGCCTTCGTTCACCATGTGTTCACGAATGCGCTCAATTCCCAGGAATGCCGAGTGCCCCTCGTTCATGTGGGTTACCGCTGGATTAATGCCCACTGCGCGGAGAGCGCGAATACCGCCAATACCAAGGAGAATCTCCTGTCGTATGCGGGTCTCTTTGCTCCCTCCGTACAGTGTTGCGGTGATCTTGCGGTTCTCGGCGCTGTTTTCTTCAATATTGGTATCTAGAAGATACAGCGAGTTGCGGCCGACTCGCACCACCCAAACACGCGCGGCGACTATACTGTCGGCCATCTGCACCGTAATTTTTACGTCCTCGCCTTTTTTGTCCAGGCAGCGTTCAACCGGCATGCTATACCAGTCGTTCTCGGGGTAGGACTCCTGCTGAAAACCGTCGGCATTCAGGTACTGTACGAAATACCCTTGTCTGTAGAGCAAGCCTACACCCACAAGCGGCAGCCCCAGGTCGGAGGCGGACTTCATGTGGTCGCCCGAAAGCACGCCCAAGCCGCCGGAGTAAATTGGCAGACTCACATCCATGCCGTACTCCATTGAGAAGTAGGCGATGGTATCCTTGAGACTTCCGGTGTACCAGGCTTCACCGTCACGATACTTGCTGAAGCGCTCGTAGACCGCGCTGAGTGCCGCCATATACGAGTCGTCAGTAGACTGGCGCTCAAAGGCCTCCTGAGATACCATACCCAGCATTCGCGCCGGATTTTGATGGCTGCGCATCCAGGCATCGTAGTCAAGTCGAATGAACAACATGACGGCGTCGTAGTTCCAAGACAACCAGAGGTTGTGCGCGAGCTCTTGGAGAGGTTTCAGGGGTTCAGGTATTTGTGGGTGAACCGTGTACGTTATTATGTTCATGAATGCTCCTCGTTAGTCTTAACTTCAATTAATTGACTACTCGATTACGACGATAGCCGTGCACCGTCGCTGTGTCAATGACGGAGAGGGAGTAGTGGGTAAGGTGTGGAAATTGCCTGTTTGTTCGTAACCTGTTTAGTGCGAGGACAGGTCTTCCTCATGCTCATCTACTATGGCAATAACCGAGCTGACCTCGGCGGTAGACTCAAGGGCATTGATTCTGTCGCGCGCTGCAAGAACATCTTGTTCTTTCGCGGTGTGGAGCACAACGACTACCGGCACCGGCGCCGTAGATCCACCATTGTCAGAATCGGCTGGCTCATCCTGATGAACCGACGCAATACTTATTCCATAGCGCCCAAAAATGCCGGTAATGTCGGCAAGTGCCCCCGGGCTGTCGGCTACCATGATTCGTAGGTAATAGCGGCTCTCGCGTTCCGAGATTGGAATAATCTGTGCCTTAGTTGTGGCACCGCGCAATGCCGGGGATCCATGATAGACAGCAGGAATTGCCCCGAGACCAAGAGAGATGATGTCGGCAACTACGGCCGAACCCGTTGGTCTGCCACCAGCGCCGCGTCCATAGTACATGGTGTGACCGGTTGTACTTCCGTATACACTCACGGCGTTGAAAGGGCCCGAAACCCAGGCCAACGGATGTTCCTTGGCAATAAACGCGGGACGTACGTGCAGCATAACACCATTCTTGCGGCGGTCAGCAATTGCTAACAGCTTCACCGCATAGCCAAGCCGAGAGGCATACAAGACATCCTGCAGATCAAGACTATCTATACCTGAGACGGGAATGCTCTCAAACTCAATATCTACCCCAAAGGCGAGTGAGGCCATGATTGCAATTTTATGCGCCGAGTCTACACCACTGACATCCAGAGTTGGGTCAGCCTCGGCCAGTCCCGCCCTCTGGGCTTGTGCAAGGGCGGTCGGGTAGTCGGCGCCATGGTGGATCATCTCGGTGAGGATGAAGTTACAGGTTCCGTTGACTATTCCGTAGATTGCATCAATGCGGTTAGCGGCGAGTCCATCATAGAGGGCTCGGATGATGGGGATTCCACCCCCACAACTCGCCTCAAATCCAATGCACACCCCGTTATCCGCAGCCAGCGACAGCAGTTCGGTGCCGTGATGGGCAAGCAGTGCTTTGTTGGCGGTGACCACGTGCTTTCCGGCGCGCAGGGCCTGTTCAATAATGGATTTGGCGGCAGTAAGACCACCAACCAGTTCCACAACTACATCGACATTTGGGTCCGCACACACCATCGCAAAATCAGGGGTGCGCGTGCCTTCAGTTATTCCGAGCTCGTCGACCCGCGCGTAACTTCTATCAACAATATGTAACAGCTGCAGTTCCACACCTGTGCGGGCTGCAATTTCTCGGGCATCATCAATGATAATCTTTGCTGCTGCGCCGCCGACCGTACCACAGCCGACCACAGCTACACCAATGCTCTTTGTTGTCATAACACTATCCTCACGTCTGCCGAGCATACTACGCAGCCCTAAAGACGCTGTCAACCGCGAGGCTCGTCTTGAGCGCGCCTTCGTTGACAGCGCCGCCAAAAGCATCTACAAGAGATATATGCGCTATGATCTGCTGTTGCTTGATCTTGACGGCACGCTTCTTGACTACAACGAGGGCGAGCGCCATGCGCTCCGGCAGGTGTTTAGCAATCTGCAGCTCCCTTTTGACGAGCAGCTTCATCCGCGAGTGTATCGCCACATCAACAACGAGCTCTGGAACGACTACGAAGCCGGTCACATAGACCGCGAATATCTCCGCCATACGCGGTTCCGGCGTTTTTTCGGCGAGATCGGCCTTGCCCCGGACCTGATTCCAGATCCCGATGAGTTCAGCGAGCATTACCTCAGCGCCTTAGCCGCCTCGGCCTTTCTGGAGGAAGGCGCTCGTGAGCTGCTCTCCAGCCTGCATGGGCGCATTTCGCTTGCGGTGGTGAGTAACGGCTTTGCTGCGGTACAGTATCCACGGCTTGAACATGCCCGGATCCGGGACTACTTCGATGTCGTCATTGTCTCGGACGAGGTGTGCTGTCGCAAGCCTGAGCCCGCAATCTTTGACGCGGCGTTGCGACATCCCGCACTCGGCCTCGAAGCCGAGCCGGAGAGATCACGTTGCCTCATGGTCGGTGACGGAATTCATTCTGATATGGCCGGGGCCATGGCCTACGGTATGGACAGCTGCTGGTATAATCCGGAGGGGCTGGAGTTTCCCTTAGAGCAACACCCAACCTACATGGTCTCACGGTTGAGTGAGGTGCCCACATGTCTCGTTTAAATAACTCAGTGTTTGTGGTGTCACCGGCGGCATTGCTGTCGGGCGCAACCACCTTTGACATCTTTCGGAGAGCGGGCGGCGTGTGCGTCGGTACTGAGCGGCTGCGGCTTGGCCTCTACGCACCCTTTCCGGTTATTGGGCATCCGGGGCAGGGGCCGGTCACTCTGGTGTGGGGCTTTGCCGCAGTGCGCGAGGCCGCCGCCGCTGGCCTTGAAACGCTCAACTGCGTTGGTATCCCGGACAATCATGCCGCAGCACTGGAAATTGCGCTGGAGTTTGAGCAGCGGCCGGGAGACTTTAGCCCGGCCGAGCAGTATGCACTGTGGCGGCTTTTGAAGGACGCGGAGCCAATTGCAGGCGATGTAGTCGCGCGCATTGGAAGCCTGCTGGGAAGTAGCGCAGATGCCTTCCGAGCCCGCATGCTCAGGTTTGAAGCCCTTCCAAATGCCGCGCGTGAGGCCGTGCTGAACGAAACTATAGACCTGAAGACCGCTGAGCGCTGTCGAGCGCTGCCTGAGGAGTGTCTGCGCTGGCTTTCTGACCCCCAGTACCTTGAGGCCGGACTAAGCTTTAGCAGCACTCGACAGCTTCTCTCACTGCTCCGTGAGATCTGGCTCCGCGACGGCCTTGCGCCTGACGACTGTCTCAAGCTGCTGGAAGGGGCCGTGGCCGACTCCGAGCCGGTCGCGTACCTCAGGCGCCGCCGCTATCCCGAGCTTGTGAAGCGTGAACAGCGTTTTGAGGAACTGCGCCGTGAAACCACCGCAGGTAGCGGGGTTGAACTGAGCGCACCGCCGTACTTTGAGGGTGACAGCTTTGAGCTTCGGTTTCGTTTCTCTTCGCGGGCGGAACTGACCCGTCGTCGTGAAGCACTTCACCATATTGAGGACAGGTTTGATGAGTTTCTTGAGCTCCTCTAGTGCAGTTCGCTACCGCCCTTACTACACCAGCAGCTTTGACCATTTCTACGCCGAGGAGTCTGTTGCCGAGCATCCGGCAGTACTGCGTGCGCGCGAGGTTGCACCGGACATTCCCTTTGAAAGGCTTAGCTCCCGTGAGGAGGTACCGGCCGAGCACCGCCGTGCCCGCACGCTCTTAGCCGTAGGGGGCCGGGGCAATGCGGTTGGACGGTGCCCGGGAACCCGGGGGCATATCTGCTGCAACTACCTGACCGTTGATCTCTACACCGGCTGTAACCTCGGCTGCAGTTACTGCATCATGCAGAGCTACCTCAACTTCTCGCCCATTACGGTGCGCATTGATACCCAGGACAGTGTGGCGCGTCTTGCACATATTGCCCGGCTCAATACCGGGCGGCTTGTGCGCGCAGGAACCGGTGAGACCGGGGACTCGCTCTGGCTCGACCCACTGTTCAATCTCTCGGCCGAAATTCTTGAAGGCATTCGGGAGTACCCGAACCTTATTCTGGAGTTGAAGACCAAGACCGATTTTGTCGATCATTTATTAGGGCAGGTCGATCCGGCCCAGGTTGTTTTTGGCTTTTCGCTTAACCCGACGCAGTTTGCAGAGGTGGAGGAGCCAGCAACGGTGCCGCCTGCCATGCGTTTGGCTGCCGCTGAACGTGCGGTACAGGCCGGGTATAGGGTGGCCTTTCACTTTGACCCCATAGTGCGCAGTGAGGCAACCGCGGAAGCCTACGCGCTGCTGTGTGCGGAGTTGGGACGTTTTCCCTCAGAGCAGATTGCGTGGATCAGCATGGGTACGATCAGGTATCCCAAAGAGCTGCGCGACGCTTTGCCGGATCGCCCATACTTGCTGGATGAGTTTGTTCCGGCTCGTGATGGGAAGTATCGGTACCTGCAGCGTGACAGGGTTGAGCTGTATCAAGCCATGCTCAAGCAGCTGCGAGCTGGCACCTCGGCTCCAGTGTACCTGTGTATGGAGAGTGATGTGGTCTGGCGCAGGGTTTTTGGAGGTGAGCCACAGGAGCTTGCCGAGCTGCGCAGTCTATTTGAAGATGTAGAGGTGCCCAGCGTCGGTGAGCTGCCGTGATGCGCGCCGAGGCCCGGCGCGAAACGCCGCCTCACGGTGCGGCGCATTATGAGGAGGTGGCGGGCATGCCACGCATAGTACCTAAACGACCCTTCCAAGGAACACGATCCCAAAGGATACGATATATGCGGAGCTGCCTGAGCTGTGCGCTGGCACTTCTTTGTGCTGGTGTCTGGGTAGATATAGGGGTGGCACAAGCGTACCCAGCGGTAGAAGCCGGCTCGTTAACACGAGAGAGCTTGGTTGCCGAGTCGCAGCCCGTTCTGGGCCGCCTGTTTTCGTGGAGCGGCGAAGCTCCCTTGGTGACTCGCCGTGGGGCGCCGTTGGTAGATATGCCTGAGTCTGGAGATGGAATACAGGCCTATGATCTTATTGAGACTCCAGAGGCATCGGAGCTCGTGCTGCTACTCTACCATCTGACGTCTCCACTCTCAACGCCGATGCGCATGGAGTTAGCTGCCAACTCTGCGGTATTCGTTCTGGGCAACGGACACATAGTAGTGCTCGACGGGCATGTGCGAGTGCGCGACATGCCTGTTACGGGTGAGCAGCGTGCAAGTGAGCAGCTGCCAAGTGAGCAGCGGGCAGGCCTCCAACTGAGCTATAACCGGCTTGATCTTTCTGTAGGTGCGGGCGCCGACATCGACATAATTACGACCATAGAAGGCACCGCGCTGGTCTCGGCGCGAGCTGGCCGAGCGGAACTCCGCGTCCCAGATACGGCAGTTCCGGTTCAGCGAGTTTTTGTGTCACCCGGAGTAGGGGCCTTCTACGATCCGGATGCCGGACTGCGGAATATTGAAATTGATCCCGGCGCTGACGCCGAGGTCGCACAACTCCAGTCAGAGCTCGCCGATGCGGCGGCATCAACTTCAACTGTCCTGCTTCATGACTCGGCTCGTGAGTACGAGCAGTATCGTGAACAGTTCCTTAGGGCCTATGAGGTGGTGTTCCGCGACCACGCCCTGATCCAAGATCTGAGACGTATCGACATGGCTCACATTGATGGTGTGCCGCTTGGGTTTTTCGCAATCAGCCCGGATGGATCTGGGAGAAGTCTGCGTGACGTGAGTGGGAACGAAACGACAGCAGCACATAACGGGCTGGGCGACGCCGCGGCCACCTTGCTTGGGGCGGCACTAGAACTTGACCGTGCAATGCGCCGGGTCACACGTTTTGTTGACCTGTATCTTGGTGATACCGTTCTTGAACTAAAAACCTCACTCAACAATAGAGAAGGGCATGACCGTGAGCGCCTTGCGGCTGCCTACTACGCGGCCCGCCTCACCCTGTCGCCAATGCCGCATTTAGTGAGCAACGACTAGAACAAGGTAGGCTCAGACGGCTTCTTGCTTTCTGTCTTGATGCGTCGCAGATAGTCCTTCTCTTCTTTCTCTACGTCGGTAATGAGCGTTCCGGTAATGCGCTTGAGCAGCACCTTGAAGGTTTGCGGAAAAAGGAGCACTTTGCGCGCCACTGTTCCCCCAACATCCGAGCTCTCGACGTTAATTCGTTCGGTCTCAAGATAGTTAAAGGCAAAGTTGATATTGTTCTGGGGAACCGAAGCCTCGTTTGAGGGGCCTCCTCTCAGCACATGCGCCCCACCAAATACCTTGCACCGGAGCTGTTCACGGCGGGCCCCAAGCTTAAGCATCTCGTTGATTGCGAGCTCCATAGCGTACATCCCGTACTTCCCACCCTCGGTGTCAAAGTAGCCATCATCACGCTGGGTTCCAGGCAACATAAAGTGATTCATAGCACCAATTCGCCGCACCGGATCGTAGAACACGACCGCAATACAACTGCCAAGCACTGTGCTAATAATAAGGTCTTCGCCACTTGCATAGAACTCACCAGGATGCAGTATCATGCACTGTCGCTGGAACCGACTGTTGTAAATCTCGTGCACCTTTGTAGGACTCCTAAAATAGAGTGAACTCGCCAGAATCGGTGCCTACCTCGACATCGAAACCGCCCAGTTCACCGGCAACTTTCTTATGGGTAAATATTGTAAATCGGTCAATAATTGTCCTGAGGCGTTGATCCTCAAGTTTCCATTCGCTGAGGCCCCGGCTCTCTAAGATTGGTGCCATCTGGGCGGTTGCCTTCTCGCGGACTTCCCGTAGCTGAATGCGCACGGAGCTGACCTCTTCTGCGAGGTCTTCTAACTCTCCTAACTGACCCACAGCGGCCTGAAACTCGTCAAAGAAACTCTCGGTGAAAAGCGAGAAACCGGAAATTGAGCTCTCAATATGTGTTTTCGCATCATTAAGACGCTGGTAGCTGTCGCGGATATCGCTCTGAAAACTTCTTACAAAGGGCTCCTCTGCGGTAGAAAGTTCCTGGAAACGCCGGATGATTGAGTTGGTCTGTTTAATGAACTGTTTTGTGAAGCTTAGCGAGTCATCGACATCCTGCTCAATCTTCTGTGTCAGCTTTGTCATTTCATCCACGGTGCTGGACATCTGCTGAAGCACAACCTGTTTCGCAACCTCTATTCTTGAAGCAATGTCAACGCTTCGAAAACGACTCACAACGACATCAAAGGTGTGAAAAGACTCCTCAAGTTGATGAAGCTCCTCAAGCAGGTTTATCGAGCGCTTGTTAATGTTTTCCTTGAGCTCGAGCGATCGATCAAGATCGCCAATGAGCTTTTCCACCATCCGTGAAGATTCGTCAAAGAGCCCCTGCAAGGATTGGCCCTCTTCGGAATCATGATCAAGACCATGGCTAACAAATTGCTTTCGCTTTTGTTCAGCGGCATCCATGCTGTGCTCGGCCTGCTCAATATTTTCCCGAAACACAGAAATGCTGTGGGTGAGCTTTTGTTGCACATCCTCAAGCACACCATCACAGAGGTCGGGGATTGCTCGCAGAAATGCAAGTTCATCCAGCTTCTGATCCTCTGTGCCGGTATCTGAGATATCCTCAAGCTCATTGAGTGAGATCACCACATGATCTATAGACTGCTTAATGAGATCCTGTACCTGTACTTCCTGCATGATTAATGCTAGCGGTGCCTTCACTTCCTCGGAGCGGCTGCGAATGGAGCTGAGTGCCGAGACTGTGTTGGTGACGCCCTCACTAAAGCGCTTGAAGCTTGCGTTCAGTCGTTCGCGAAACTCACCAAAGAGCTCCTCGTGGAAACTGCCCGCCTCTCCGAGTGTGGTGCGAAATGTGGTGAAGGTCTCGAGCAGGCCCTCTCCGTGTTTGGTGACCTCTTCAGTCCGCTGAATTGTAAGCATGGATATGTGCTTGAGTTCGTCAGTAATGTGCGAAAATGCGCGTCCGGCCGTGCCAGACTTAAGCGCAACAGTCATTGCATTGAGCGAAACCAACTCCATTTCAATAGAGTCTTCCCGTATTGCCTCTATTCGAGCCTCTAAATGCGTCAACTTCTCTATGTTGGCGTCAAGTTCGCGAAAGAGTTCTGTGTCGGCTGCATGCATTTTCTGGAATCGATCACCTGCAATGGCTATATCGTTTTGGGTATCTGCAATAATGTCTTCAACTAATTCGGTTCGTGATGCGGTACGACTTGAGGTTTGGGCTTCACCTGAAATCCCTGCTACAAGACTAGCCGAGTTATCTAGGCTGCGCCGCATTTCACCCATTAAGCGCGGGAAGGTGCGTCCTATATCTAGAAATATTTCTTCACTTCGGTTTACGACATGTGTGAGAGATCCGAGAAGGCGCTCACGCAGCTCAACATGCGGTGTAGTCATCCCAGCAGTATAGTCTTCATTTGTAAGGCCCGCAACATTTGAAACCTGGATTAGAATCTAAAAGACTCCTGATTCAGACGACACTGGAACGATATCTCAGTGACGCTCAAAAAGATGGCCCGCCTGACGGCGGGCCATTCAAAAATAAACACGGGTCGTTCGTAAAAGAAGGTGGAGTTCTACTTCTTCACACCAGCCTCAACCGAAAGAGCAATCTCGGTTTCACTGTCAAAGAAAATCATCTTGTTAAGATCCGCAACAAGTTTTGCCTTGTCACCCACGGAAACCTGAATGTCTGGTGGTATGCGGGCTACAAGCTGGTTTGAGCCAGTGTTAACGAAGATATGAATCTCAGCGCCAAGCGGCTCAATAACCTCTATTGATGAGTCAATAAAGGTGCCCTCGGTGGCTTGCATGTCATAGTGAAGATCTTCAGGGCGAACCCCCAAGATCAGTTGCTTGCCTGCGTAACTGCTCACGACATCTTTCTGCGCGCCACTCACCTCAAGCTTGAAGTTCCCTTCATCTGCATAGAGCTTACCGGCTTCTTCTTTCATTGTAACCGAGAAGAAGTTCATTGGTGGAGAACCAATAAAGCCTGCGACAAAGCGATTCACCGGTAGATTGTAGAGAGTAAGGGGGTCACCAATCTGGTTAATGATGCCGTCCTTCATGACAACAATTCGGTCGCCCATGGTCATGGCCTCAACCTGGTCATGGGTAACGTAAACCATGGTCGCATCGAGGCGATGGTGCAGCGACGAGATCTCGGCGCGCATCTGAACTCGTAGTTTAGCGTCAAGGTTTGACAAGGGTTCATCAAAGAGGAACACCTTAGGATGGCGAACAATCGCGCGACCAACCGCCACACGTTGCCGCTGCCCACCTGAGAGCGCTTTTGGTTTACGATCAAGAAGTTCGCCGATATCCAGGATACGCGCAGCCTCGGCTACACGTTTCTGAATTTCTTCTTTGCTGAACTTGCGGATCTTCAGGCCAAAAGCCATGTTGTCATGCACCGTCATGTGCGGATACAGCGCATAGTTCTGGAAAACCATAGCGATGTCGCGGTCTTTTGGTGGTACATCGTTAACCAGGCGGCCGTCAATGTACAACTCACCAGCACTAATGTCCTCGAGACCGGCAATCATGCGGAGAGTGGTGGACTTGCCACAGCCTGAAGGGCCGACAAGTACCACGAATTCCTTGTCCTCAATGGTGAAGTCTGCTTCACGTACTGCGGTGACATTTCCTTCGTATACCTTGGAAATCTTCTTGAGCTCGATCGTAGCCATAGGAACCTCCGAAAAGAGTTTATCTTAGGTGAGATAGTTTAGGGCTGAAACGCCAAGATGTCAACTTAGAGATTTTAGTAACATTATTTACTTCATGCGTGACGAACGTCAGCTTTTGTGATCATGAGTATGAGCTTAGTCGCCTCGGCGGAGTAACCATGTCTGTAGACGTGACTCGAGTGAGTCCGCCGATCCTGTTCCGGTTGCGCGATCATGAAGATAGGGAAGGATCACCGCGGAGCGAAGGCTCGGCCAGTAACTGGGCAGACGTCCTGGGAACTGGAGGTGTTCGGGCGGCGGAATGCGGCCGGACAGATACGAGTAGTGGCGTGGGAAAACGTTCTCGTTAACGGCAATGCGTGAAGAGAAACCCCCGGCAATGCCAAAGCTCCGCACTCGTTTCTTCAGTGAGTCCACAATAATCCGTTCTTGGTTGATGGGCTCCAGAAGCCAGCTCGCTAATACCTCGGCTCCAGCGGTGTTGCCCGTGCGCGGTATGCCTATATGCACTATCTCGTCGAGTACGGGGAGTTTGCCGTCTTGAATGGGCCAACGGAACTCCAACTCAGACCGGAAGGCGGCTGGCTGCAAGGCAAAACCGGAGGCGGTGTTGTAGGCAAAGAGAATGCGCTCACGGATCAGCAGCTGCTGTTTGGGGTCATTGAGATAACGCCGCTCGAACTGCTGCTCCGTTTCTCTACCGCGGTTAGACTCGCTGACCCATGATGCCAGCTGTTCCCCAATGGTAGGCGTCAATTCCCTGTTCCAGTCAAAGCTTTCAATCCCGGTGTGCCGGAATTCAAGTCCGTGGAGGCGAGCAAAGAGATACAGAAACTCCCGGTCCCACCGTGGAGAGAAGCCCATGTGGGAAGGTCGGTCGCCAGCCTGCCTATTGAACTGCTCACCCCGTTCGCGGAGCTCATCTAGTTCAATGTACATGTTGGTAGTTTCATAGCCGTCGGGTGCTGGGGGATGTTTGAAGCTGATGAGAGGCAGGTCAAACGAGAGCGGTACAAAGAGCTGGCGGCCCTCAATCTGGCCGGTCTTCAGAAGGTCCTGGTAGAACATGCCAGCGCCCCCGGCTACCTCAATGAGTGAGTCAAGTGTGCGGAAACGCTCCGCACTCCGGGTGTCGGTGGGCAAGCGAGCAATAATTATGTCGGGCTCTCGCCTGGTGGTACGCAGAAGACGTAATGGGTCTTCGTGGTACTCAAGTTCCGCGAAGTACGCACTCTGTTCGGAGTTGAAAAGTTCTAAGTAGGCGGCGAGCTCTGGCCTGTCAGTCCAAACGACAACCGACTGCGTCTCTCGGCCTGAACACCCAGCAAACACTAAAATGAGCATTCCGGCGAGAAAAGACCTGATATAAAGCTGTGCGGTTATGTGGCGGCCAAGCCGTTCAAGGCCGCACTGAATGAAGCTACGAACCTGTTGCACTGAGTTTTTCGGCTGCCTGGAAAATAGCTGTGTAGAGCTCGAGTAACTGGTCGAGGTCGACGCTTGAGTATGCTACCCGGAGATACCCACCCGCAATTGAAATAGTGCCAATACCTTCATCCAGGAGTGACAGCCGTAGTTGCTCGGCGTCTATTCCCCGACAACGAAAACTCATGAAGTATCCGGAGTTAAAGGGCAGGGTTTCAAGACAGGGCGGTGGCGGGGTTTCCTGGAATATGTCTCGAATGCGGAGATAGCGCTTTTTGAGGTCCAGAAAACAGCCTTGTTTCTCGCTTGCGTAATCAGGAGAGGTGAAAAGATGTATGAGTAGATGCTGTCCAACGCTACTGGAGTTAGAGATGGCCGACCTCAGTCCACCGGCGAGCTTCTTGAGAAGCGCATCGTAGTGATGAGCCGTTAGTCCCGCCGATCCAAAACTCAGAAAGCCGACGCGGAAACCCCAGACAAAGTCCTCTTTGGTAGACCCGTCAAGCTTGATAGCGAGAATGCGTTCATGAGCCTGAGACAAGGGCGCAAAAAGCGACTCGCCGTAGGTGTCTTCTTCGTAGAATAGTCCGAAGTAGGCGTCGTCACAGAGGACCAGGACGTCCGCGCCTTTGTCTGCCTGCTCAACAAGAATGTTTGTGATCTCCTGGGCCTCATGTACGGTGGGAGAGTAGCCCGTCGGGTTATTTGGAAAGTTCAACAGGATGCGGAGCTGCCCATGAGCAGCCTCCTCAGTAACCACCTTTCGAAATGCCTCAAGATTGAAGCCTCCCTCATCCGAGAAAAACTGGAAGCTCCGGATTTTGGAGAGCCTACGCTCCTCAAAAATCAAACGATAGTTCCCCCAGAACATATCCGGAACAATTATGGTGTCACCTTCGTCGCAGAACATATCTGCAGCTTGCGCCACACCAGCGGTGAGTCCTGGAGTAACTACGGGCAAGGAGATTGCCTCGGCATTGAGTGAAGGATTTTTGGCTTTCATGGCTTCAAGCCACAAGCTGCGCAGTTGCGGCACGCCAGCTGTGGGCGCATAGGCAACGGCCTCCCGCGGGGTCAAGCCTGGGAGCTGTGCGCTTAGTGATGGCAGTATCATTGGTTCGCCGTTACGTACCGCCATCCCAACCGTCGCGTTGAATTTGTGTGCGCGGGCACCAGCCTCGGCGCTTTGCGCCACAATTCCTTTGGGAAAGTACAAGCGGCGGCCAAAGTCGGACAGCATTCGTCCAGCAACGCTTCCGTCAAGTAACTGATTCAGTTCCAGTGCTAGTGGGTTCATGAGCTCAACTATAGTCCACGCGGCTTACTCATTTCAAGCGGGCAGCTTGTGGGGCTAACGCTTCTTCAGCGGCATGGATCAGGTGCTTTGGTGAGTCCATATCGCGACGATAGCTTGCGACGCCAGGAACCACCTCGAGGCCCACGCGTTTTATTGCAGCCGCAAACTCGGCGTCTCCCTGAAGTCGTGAGCGAATGCGGTTGCGTGGGATATCCACACTGTCGGCTCCTGTTCGGCCAAGGATTACCCAGATGGCGTCTGACGAGAATTGGTCCGCGACATCGTTCTTGCGAATAATCTGATCTACAATGGGAAGCGCTTTCTCAACAATCTCGGGATAGTATGAAGTAACGTTCGGCGCGGTTGGCGATATGGCCTGTTCTTGCGGGCGAAACTGGAGCAACATAAGACTAAGCGGTTCGCCGAACTCCTTCGGCCGCTCCCACAGAGCGGCAAGCTGCTCCTCCAAGTGGCGGGACCCAACCAGATAGTTAAAGTCGAGGTTAGTGTTGCGCATGAGTATTCTATGGATGATCAGACTATACCCCATGGCGTAGAGCAACGCCGGAATGAACACCAGTGCCGGGGCAGCTAGCACCGTAACCTGAATGAGCCTACCCATGGCAAGAAACTGGGGTTCAGTCCCCGACATGATCACCAGAAGCATGGCGAAACCTAACGAGGCTGCGGCATAGTTAACCGGCAGAGTATGTTCTACCCCGGGAAAGCTCATAATGCGGTACTGGAGCTTAATGAGAGATGCTCCGGCACCGCTCAGGAGGACTATAAGAACAGCTGAACCCACAATTCTGGGTAACTCCGGCCCTAATCCATAGAGTGGAAGAGTAGCGATTAGCCAGAGCACTACAAGGGGCAATGCAAGCATGAGACCGTAACGGAGCAAAACATGATGTGGCGTGGCCAGGAAGGCTTCCATGTGCATGTGCTTTCTACTGAGTTTATTCATGACCGCACCTCCGATCACACCTATTGTACTTCTTCGAGTGTCACCTTGTACACGTCGTTCAGCTTGTTCAACTCCCGATAAAAAGGGTCAAAGTCATAAAACTGTGGCACATACACCGTTAGTGTAAAGCGTGTGCGCTTGTTCTTCATTGAGTGCTGTACATCTATGGAACGTATCTTGATCTCGGCCTTTCTAATTGCTCGGCGAATGTCCTCAACACCAATCTTGCTGTTCATAGTGTAGATTGAGAGCGTCTTCATCATCTGTTTGGGAAAGAAGCGCCTCTCAACCTGGTTGAGCGTAATAAGTGTGAAAAGCACAAGCACCGTGGCAAAGGTCGCTGCGCCAAACAACCCGGCGCCGACTGCCAGGCCTATGGCGGCAACAGTCCAGATGGAGGCCGCCGTTGTTAAGCCCCGGATATCCGCCCCGAATCTGAGTATTGCACCACCACCGAGAAAACCAATTCCGGACACCACCTGGGCGGCTATACGGCTTGGATCACCGGAGGGAAAGTCTCTATATTGCTGCGGAACATAAATGGACAGCAGCATGAGGAGCGAGGCACCGACCCCAATGAGAATATGTGTTCTGAGTCCTGCTGGTTGATTGTTGCTCTGCCGTTCCAAGCCCACAAGGCCGACCAGCACCGCAGTTATCAAGAGACGCAGAATTGAGACTCCAAGAGTAATTTCTTGACTAAGTATAAGGGCTTGAATCCATTCCATCACCTGAGTGTACAATGGAGGCATACGACAGTTCAACTCAAGCGAACCAAGGAGTCAACAATGAAGCGTATCGGATGGATTGGAACCGGGATCATGGGTAAGAGCATGTGTGGGCACCTGCTGAAGGCTGGATATGAGGTTGCGGTGACGACACGTACACGATCCAAGGCCGAGGAGTTGCTTCAGGCTGGTGCGGTCTGGAAGGACACTCCCAAAGGTGTAGCAGAAGTAAGTGACTGCGTATTTAGTATTGTTGGATACCCTGAGGATGTTGAGTCGGTCATGCTTGGTGCTACCGGAGCCCTGGCCGGACTTGCCGCAGGCGGAATTCTGGTGGACATGACTACATCTAAGCCCAGCCTAGCGGTTGCTATCTCAGAGGCGGCGGCAAAAAAGGGTGTAAGAACGCTTGACGCCCCGGTTTCAGGCGGAGACACCGGCGCTCGTGAAGCTAAGCTGGCAATTATGGTTGGTGGCGACCAGAGCGCGTACGACGAGGTGCTGCCAATGTTCGAGCTCATGGGGCAGAACATTAGGAGACTTGGCGATGCGGGCGCCGGACAACATACCAAGATGGTAAACCAGATTCTTGTTGCTGCCGGTATGATTGGCACTGTGGAGTCCTTGATGTACGCAGTTTCGGCCGGTCTTGATATGGAAGAGGTGATTTCGGTGGTCGGCAAGGGTGCCGGTGCGAACTGGGCAGTCAACAACCTGGGGCCAAAGATTGCACAAGGCAACTATGATCCGGGATTCTTCATTAAGCACTTCGTCAAGGATCTTGGCATAGCAATGGAGGAGGCTCGGCGCATGAAGCTGGCGCTTCCCGGGCTTGCCACGGCACAGCAGTTCTATCATGCCGCAATGGCCGAAGGCCTAGAAGACCTGGGCACGCAGGGCCTCTACAAGGTGTATCAGCGCTTGAACGGCCGGGATTCATAGTCGAGCACCACCGTCTCAATGAGTCGGTCGTACTCCTGTATGCGCCGTTCCCAGTGAAACTCCGCTGCACGCTCAGATAGTGTGCGGCGGAGCCGTTCCCATTTTGCTTCACCTTGCATCCCCTGCGCACTCTGCGGGCCCTGCGGACCCTGCGTACCCTGCAAGGCCCGGCGGGCTGCTCCCAAGCGCACAGTCTTCCGAATGAGCTCCTTAGTACCGTTGTACAGGCAGTCCTCGTGCACCTCGGCCGGAAGTATCTCAGGATAGGCCAGCCGGGTCGGCGCCAAGGGCCAACAACCAGCATCTATGGCCTGTAGCATAGAAAGGCCAAAGTTCTCCTGGACAGCGGTGCTCATGACAATATCGCCCTGTTGGAGCAGTCGGAAGTACTCAGCTCGGTCCTGCGCGTAACCGGCATAGATAACCCGGGAGCCAAACTGGGCACACAACGCCTCGAAATCCGGGTTGGGCTTCCATTTCGGTCCGGACTGCTCATTCGGTCCGGACTGCTCACCCAAGGCGTGCTCCCCAAGCAAGATCAAGCGAAACGCCATACCCTGCTCATGAAGCTTCTCCAAAGCTCGGCGGAAAATGTGCGGCTGCTTGTCCGGTTCCCATCGGTGATTCCAAAGGATCACCGGCCCCGACCCCAGCTCCGTATCCGAGTCAGCGCTCTCTGCGTTATGCGTGCCGAAATTGTGTTCAATGCCGGGATACATCACAGTAGAGGTGTCCCTCAGTCGTTGACTCTCGACCTGGGTGTCAAACTCGGGAATGCCTTTGAGCACCGAGTCGGCAGCGGAAAGAAAAGTGTCGCGGTGGAAGGCGGAGTTAAACAGGGTGCGGTCTGCAATCAGCACATTTTTTATGTCGGTAAGCGCGTGTTCAAGTGGTGGCGGCTTAGCGTCGCTCCGCGGATACGCCAGCTGATTCTCATGCATGTACAGCAGCACCGGAACATGGTATCCGCGGCGGCTCAGGATTGCGGTTAGGTCGGCAAGGTTTATCAGGTCGGTAGCTACGATCAGTTCGTAGCGTGGGCGCTTGAGTAGCTGTTGGGCAAAAAGCTGTGCAGACCAGCGCATTCGCCAGCCCCAGTGTCTGTCCGGCAGAGTGAGTACATCGACCTTGTGCCGCGAATACTCTGCAAAACAGTCGGCAAACTCCCGGTGTGACCCTCCGTAGAAACTTTCCAGAAAGACAACTGACCGCGATAGCGGGGTGTTGGTGGAGTCACCTTGGAACTGCATGGCCTGAGATCCTAACTCAAAGGGGCGGAGTTGAAAACACCTGTTTCCGTATCCGCCGAAACACGCTAAGATAGGGTTACATACTTCACCACAATTAAGTATGTCCACATTTCTGAGGAGGATAAGATGGGAAAACTACAGCTTAAGCCCGGTGTTGTTACCGGATCTCAACTCGACGAACTTTTTGCGTACTGTCATGAGGAAAAATGCGCCTTACCCGCGGTTAACGTAACCGGGTCAAATACAATTAACGGTGCGTTGGAAGCAGCACGTCAGGCAAACGCACCAATTATCATGCAGTTCTCGGCCGGTGGAGCGCATTTTAACGCCGGAAAGTTTCTGGACAACACTGGAGAGCGTGCCGCAATTGCAGGAGCCATAGCCGGTGCATTGCATGTGCGAACCCTCGCACCAATGTACGGTGTCCCTGTCGTACTCCATACCGACCACTGCGCCAAGAAGCTACTGCCGTGGGTTGACGGTCTGATCACTGCGAGCGAGCAGTATTTTTCAACCAACAAAGAGCCGCTCTTTAGTTCGCACATGCTTGATCTCTCCGAGGAAACACTTGAGGAGAACATTGAAATATCTGGCACGTATCTTGAGCGCATGAACAAGATCAATATGTTTCTGGAAATTGAGCTGGGCGTTACCGGTGGAGAGGAAGACGGGGTCGATAATACCGATGTCGACAGCTCACGCCTCTACACTCAGCCGGACGAAGTCCTCGCGGCCTACGATGCACTTGCACCAGTTGGCAGTTTCCTGGTTGCGGCAGCCTTTGGCAACACACACGGCGTTTACAAGCCTGGCAACGTCAAGCTGCGCCCCGATATTCTCAAGAACTCGCAGGAACGTGTGCACACTGCACGCAACACCAAGAACTCCAAGCCGATGTACCTTGTATTCCACGGTGGTTCCGGGTCGGATCCCAAGGAAATTACCGAGGCAATTTCCTACGGTGTTATCAAGTTCAATATCGATACTGACACTCAGTGGGCCTTTACCAAGCCGGTGAAGGAGTACATGGACGCGAATGATGGGTACCTTCACTCACAGATTGGAAACCCCGAAGGCGCCGACAAACCCAACAAGAAAAAGATTGATCCTCGCGGCTGGCTGCATGAAGGTGAAAAAGGTTACGTAGCACGCCTTATACGCGCCTTTGAAGAGCTGAACGCCAAGGACAAGTTTAACTTCGGTTAAGCCGGAACCTATCTGGTAGGTGAGCTTTTGGTAGATGGAGTGGTGAGGTGTGGCGGTGAGATTACAATTGCCGCAGCCTCGCCTCCTTTTTGCCTTAACTGGGCTGGGAGCGCTGCTGCAAATGCTGCCGCAGCCTCGGCCCGGTCTTTGCCGAATATCGCCAGGAACGCACCCCCACCGCCTGCACCACTTATTTTCCCACCTAGTGCGCCGTACTCCTTTGCCAGTTGGAGCCCATAGCGCAACTGATCCGAGTCCAGGTCAAGTCCAACTAACAGCGAGTCAGCCTCGTTTGCGGCCGCTGCCAGCGTATCGGCCGGAGCTGCGGCCGTCAGAGCGCCTATTGCCTGTTCCGAAATCCTGCCCAGCTGCGTAAGTGTGTCGTGGACTATCCGGTCACCAGCCTCGTGGCGACGCCGAATACCGGCCACGAGCCCCTTTGTGTCCGAACGCCGAGGTACCGCTGCCGCAACAAGCGGAAAGTCCGGTGGTGGCAGTGCTGCGGTGTCCGGGAGCTCGGCGCCAGTGAAGTGGAAGCTTCTACACCCTCCGTACACCGCGAGTCCGGTGTCAATACCAGATGGCGTCCCGTGAAAACGGTGCTCAAGGCTATGTGCCAGAAGCCAGATGTCGTGAAGGGTGCTGGACAGGGCTGCTTCAGCCCCCAAGGCAGCCCAGGCTCCTGCCAGAGCGGCACAGGCCGCGGCACTTGAGCCAAGCCCGCGGCTGCGAGGGACGTCACTCCCTATTTCCGTACGGAACTGCCGTCCGCGCAGGCTGCTCAGGAAGGACTGGTCGTAGAGCTGGTCGGGGCTGCCTCCAGCAGCAATGCCGCCAGCGGTGCTGTCGCCAGCGGCAATGCGAAAGAGATCCTCCCACAGCGCCTGAACAATGATGCGGTCGCTCTCCGGGAGCTGCGGAGCGCTGAGTCCAGTAGGGCTGGCGCTTCTGGTTGGTTCCACTCGCGGCCCCTCATCTACCAGGCGAACTGTGGTACGCAGAGGGAGCGCCAGGCCCACGGCTGGGTGCCCATACACCGCCGCATGCTCACCAAAGAGCAGCAGTTTGCCAAATCCAGCCCCGGTGTACTCTGTGTCTCTAATGCCTATCTGCTGATGCACCATCGTACTCCCTGTGAAGCAATGTGTAGCGGTTGATCCTTCGTTGTTGAGGAGGCAGCATCGGGGAGGCCTGAGTTGGAGCAGGCAGTGTCGTGAAAGATCACCGCCAGCTCATTGCCCGCGCCGACTGCCTTGCCGTAACCGCTAGAAGGCGGCTGAATTATGGCTGGCACCCCGACCCGCTCTCCAAGCTCGAGTCCAAGCTCTGCCATTTGCTGGAGTCGCCTGCGAAAGTTATCTTGGTCGTGGGTGCGCAGGGCCGAGGCAAGCTGCTGTGTTTCCTCGTTCGACCTGGTCATGTGCTGGCGCACGAACTCAGGGTGAGCCGCCTTCAGCCCTTTGTAGCCCAGTACCGCCGCCGGTGAGGACACCGGGGCATCTCCGTAGTGGATACAGGCCGGTGGCAAGGCCTCGGCCGGAAGTGGCTCCCAGTCCGGCAGCGCTCCACCGCGAAAAAGGCCCAGCCCCCCGTACAGCGACGCCGTCACGTCGTAAGCACTACCGCCTCCCTGTGCGGTGCGGTGGGCGCTTACCGCGTTGTGAAGAATAGCACGGCGAGCGTCCTGGGGCAGTTCGGCAAAGCAGCCCTCGTTGACACCACGTAGCAGGCCCGCCTCGTTCTCGTTCACATTCTCGTTCTCGTTCCCATTCTCATTCCCGGGAAGGTAGCGGTCAAACAAGTAGAGCGCGGCACTCAGGCCTGCAGCAACTGCTGCACTTGAACCCAAGCCACGTTTATTTCCGCCTACGGAATAGAAGGCAGATGAGTCAATTTCTATGTGCAGCGGTGGGAAGCCCTCATGCCCGGCCCTTTTTAGACAGGCGGCAACTACCTCTGCATGTGGTGGTGGTGGCTCCTTGGCTTGCCAACTGAATAGCGCTTGTGCAGCGTAGGCCTTGGCCTTGAACTCCGGTGCAGAACAAACGCGCACCTCAAGCTCCGGCAGCACGGCCGCCGCAATGCCAAGACCGCCTTCCTCTGTTACTACATACTCACCAACAAGGAGCAGGTTTGCGGGTGACCACACCTGTATCAGCATACGCTTAGTCTACAAACCGAAGGCCCGGCCCGGGGGAGGCCACGAGCGGTGTTTTCTCCGGAAAATAGGCTTGGAGCTCCTCAAGCACGAGCTCGACCGAGCTTTCCTCGGTCAGGATCTTCACCTGCGGCCCGGCATCCATGGTCTCCCATGCCTGTATTCCTCGGCCCCGGAGCTCTTCACACAGCAACAGAGCGTTGAGGCTACCAGCGCGCCAGTACAGAATTGGATCGTCGGCGGCCAGCATGCTCCCAAACATTCGCATGTAACTCCGGCGCATGATAACTCCGAGCTTCTCCAAATCTCTCTCGGCCAGGGCCTCAATACCGTCCTCAAGCAATGCGGCGGCGTCACGAACCCAGGCCTCGTAGTAGGGAGAGCTGCGCCGAGTTGCCTCCATGGCCGCTCGTGAAGATATCGACTTTGCTCCGGCACTCACCGTCACAACTACAACCCTCAGTTCAGGCCAGAAGTCCACCGGGTGAAGCGCTGTTGCGCTCAAAGCACCAGCTGGCCACAGGGTGAAACCACCAAATACCGCGCGTGCCGCGGAACCTGAGCCAATGCGTGCAATAGGAGAGAGCTGCTCGGGCTCGGTTGGCAAACCTAAGAGCCGTGCCGCAGCGCCAGCCACCGCTGCAAAACCGGATGAAGAGCTTGCAAGACCAGCTGCAGTCGGGAAGTTATTACTGCTTTCTATGACAAAACCACGTTCATCGCGGGCAAGATGCCGTAGCTCGTTGAGCATGGGGGCAAAGTGATGGGGTGGCTGTTCCCGCCCATTCAATATTATGAGGTCGCCGGTGCCATCCGGGGCAAAGGCTACCCGCGCACGTGACTCCAGGCCCCCAAGCGTAACCGCAATGCTTGGTGTGGCCGGTAGGTTAATGCCGCCGTCTTGTTTACCCCAGTACTTCAGCAATGCCAAGCTGGGGCTGGCAACCGCGGTTATTTCCTGCGTGGAAGATTCCCGTTTCATGAGCCTATACCTCGG
>REEM01000213.1 GCA_007695055.1 Spirochaetaceae bacterium
CACTCCGGCAGCAGCCGGTGGGCGGGTGTCACGCCCAGATCCGGGTTCTTGAGCGGCAAAGAAGTCCCACAATGAAAAATGGGACGTCCAAGAATGCTGGCTTGGTGTGGAATACGGTGCTAAAATGTAAATTGTGTTTGTCTTGGAGCTTACTGCTATGCTCGGGGTTGCGCAGAGTGCTGTTCTGCTGCTGCTGATCCTGACGCGCCACAGAAACAGACGGAACCTGCCGCTGGTACTCATTCTCTTTACGCTTGCTGCACGGCTTGGAACCATCCCACTCTGGAACTACGAGACCCTGATTGCGCACCCGTGGACCATGGTGGTGTTCAGCCCCATTCCCTTTCTCGGTGGGCCGCTGGTGTGGTGGTACGCGCGTGAGTCGACCCTCGTGGGGCAGGCGGCTAAACCTCCGTTGTTCCCCTTGCATTTTGCGCCCTACTTCATTGAGGCTGGCGCGGTGGGGGCGCTTATTCTGTCGCTTCAGCCGGGGGAGTTTCAGGTGCTTGCGGCGCAGATCTTTAGCGCGAACCCGCCGTGGTGGATTGGTGCACGGAATCTGCTGAAGCTTGTCAGTGGGGTGGTGTACACAGTGCTCGCGGCGCGGCTTGCGTTTCGGCCGGAGCGCAGCTCAAGCGTGTTGATGCAGGATCCCCAGCATCGGCTCTGGCTCAAGGTTGTTGTGCTCGCGCCGGTGGGTATCTGGGCGAGCTTCACTATGGTGGCACTGCGGCCCGGGCTTGCCGAGCAGGTGGGCGAAGGTGCGCCGTTGCCCTACGTTATTGTTTCGCTCGCGATGATGGCGGTGTTCTACGCCGTCTCGTTCCGCATAATGATTACGCCTGAGGCGCTCAGTCCGCGCCGGGTGCATGAACGCGTGCGGCGAGAGCCAGCGGTCTCTCGGGAGTATCTGGAGGAAGTTGCCGAGCGCGTGCAGCACGAGCTCAAGCAGGGGGTGTATCAGGACCCGGGGCTCTCGCTGAGCACCCTTGCAAAACGGGTGGGCGCACACCCCAACCATCTCTCGCTTGCAATTAACGATGTCTTTGGTGAGAGCGTACCGTCGCTCCTCAACCGCTACCGGCTGCAGCACTTTGTTTCTGAGATTGAGCAAGGGGCCTTAGAGCAACGCGCGATCCTGGAGGTGGCCTTTGATGCAGGCTTTCCGTCCAAGAGTACCTTCAACCGGGTGTTCAAGCAGTGCTACGGCACCGCCCCGTCGCAGTATGCGGCAGAGGCGGCTGAAGATACTGCCTAGTGGTATCCAGTGGTATCCAATGGTATGGGCTGGTACATCGCCCCCGTGCTACTGCTGGAGCAACCAGCCACCTTCGGTAGCTCGCAGGCGCTCTACGAGTGTGGAGCGAGTGATCCAGTCCTCAGGAATGCCGTGCTCTCCGCCCACACCGTACAGCGCCCCGGCCACCGCGCCGAGCATGACCGCACGCCCGCAGTTGTCACCGCTTGCCATAATATTCACGCGGTTTGCCTCACGGAAGCTCGCGGTCTGCAGCAGGATATGAATGACAAGCGGGACGGCCATGTCCACGTGGCATGCGGCACCAAAGCGCTTGGTAGCGCTACGGTAGTCGAGGGCGTCATACGCAAGCGCCTGGCTGAGCAGCTCCTGCTCATCTGTTCCCAGGCGGGTGAGGTTTTCTTCTATGAGGCGCCTGAGTGTGCTGGGAGCGTTGCCGGGCTCCGCGCCTGGTTTGCCACTGGGCGCCGCCCCGGGCGCCGGGCTTCCGCTTTCATAGATGCCGCGCATGAGCTGCGCAAAGAACTGGGAGTAGGCGACAGCCTTGTCGTTGTCGTTGGTGATGCGCACCGCTTGTTCGACAACCTGGTCCAGCTCGCGTCCGGAATAGAAATGGGCCAAGACGGCGGACCTGCTGAGCGCAGGCATTTGGTCGTCATCCGGGCCTATACCACCTATCTCGTCCCCAACGATATCTATGATCCTGTTCACCTCATCAAGGTGTGCGGCCTTCCACTCCTGCAGTTTCAGCGGGGTGCGTACCTGCTCCTTCAAGCCCTCGCGGTCATACTCAAAGAAGTAACGGGCGATGTAGTGAGCCGCGGCCTTTTTCTGGGTGTCGTCGAGCACGGTGTCGACCCCAAGCACGCGCTGCTCAAGTTCTTTGCCCAGGCGCGTCATGTTAAAAATGGTCTCACGCATAGGCCCGTCAGCGTAGCCAACATAAGTGCCACCAACCCCAAAGTGCTCGCCAAAGGCTCTGACATAGGCGCCGCGGTCAAAACCCTGCTCGCCGTGAAGGCCAGCGTCACCGACTGAGCCCTGCTGCCCACCGTCAAGGGCGGGATCACCGTTAGAGCCCTGCTGCCCACCGCCAAGGGCGGGATCACCGACGGCACGCATGAGGATGTAGAGGTACTCTCCGTAGTTGGATCCGTCCCCGGCATGCCGGTGCGGATGCGCAAAGAACGCGGGCACCCCTTGGTAGTTGGCAGGGTCCGGTTCCAGGAACTCCGCGGTGCCACCAGCCGCCTTCACAATCTGCGCAATTTTCCCCTGCGAATAGATCCAGTGCAGGCCCATTCCAGATGCATCTGCCACCGCTGTGCCAAGAATGGCTGACCTCACCATAGTTGTGTCATGTAGTATGTCCATGCTCGGAATATATGACTCAACGGGTTGGGAGTCTATGGCAAAGTCTTGGGGCTTGGAATCGTAGTTGACCACGGTCGGACTCCGCTTCAGTCGGCCGACTCCATTGTCAAACGGGCTTGACAGTCACAGTGTCATCATATAACGTTATCATATGCGCACTATTGTCGATATACCAGACAGCTACGTCAAACGGCTCGATGAGCTCAAACAGCAACGCGGTGTGTCCCGTAGTGAGCTGGTTCGAGAGGCTGTGGAACGCTATCTTGAGAGCGCTGCCGGAAGCCCAGAAGACATTGCTTTTGGTGCGTGGGCTGCGGAAGGCGTCGAGCGCGAGGACGGAGTAGCGTATCAGGAGCGGCTGCGTTCCGAGTGGGATTCATAGAATGGATGCGCTGTTTGATACCAATATCATCATTGACTACCTCAACGGTATTGAACTCGCACGTGGCGAGTTGCAGCGTTACCGGCGTGTATTCATAAGCCCAATAACCTTCGTTGAGGTGCTCGTAGGTACATCTCCATCAAACGATGTAGCGGTTCGGGCCTTCCTGGCCCGGTTCACCACCACCGAGCTATCCTCCGCTACGCTCGAGGCCGCTATCCGTATTCGCAAAAACCACCGGGTACGCGTCCCGGACGCTCTGGTCTGGGCCGCTGCCGAGGTCAACGGCCTTCTACTCGTCACCAGAAACCACAAGGACTTTCCTTCAGAACACCCGGGGGTTCGCATTCCTTACTCGCTTTCTTGAGTTTGTGTTTTTTTGTGGAACGATTGGTGTCTGGAACCTGACTAACTCCCGCTGCCTTCCTCGACTCAGTGGAACTTCTTCTCCTGAAGGGTTTTCGCGGTTAACACTGCAGGGTACATACCGTAGCGCAGGTAGTCCGGCAATCTCAATTGTTCTTGGCATCATTATTACAGTGTGCAGCGCTCACCCAATTAATGATAATTGCGTGAGTTCCGCTCACCCAATTCGGGGCCCCCACCGGAACACCCCGGACTCGGTGTGCAATCCGGATCAACGATCAGTGTCCGGTTAGATTACGTGAAGGTTTCTCTGAGCGGCGGTTAGGACTGCGTTGATATTGATCGACTCATCAAAGGTGACCAGCCTGTCCCACCGGCAAAGCTACGCAAGAGCGCCGTTACCGCGTTTGGTGTCAGTGACCGCCGTGGATTATACAACATTGATGTCCAGCAGTGATCGCATCAGATCCCTTCGGTGTCCCGAATCTTTCGAATTGAAGCCTCGCTCACCAGCGAGCCGGTTGGCGGTAGCACCGGCACACCATTCCGTTGACTATAGTGATCGGGCGACTCAGACACGTATGAATCACGTCCATAAAAACCTCGCCGAGCAAGATCCGAGATCACCGCTCCGGCAGTCTTTTTTTCTTTTCGTGCAATCTCTTTGGCGGTCTCGAGGACGTCTGGATCGATGTCTAAGGTGGTGCGCATACATCAGATTCTATTGCTCCAAATAACAGATGTCCAGCAGGAACGATTTCCGTTTACAATGTATATACATCACTGGTAGAATAGAGCGGTATGGGTGTGGTCTGGGATGAGGAAAAGAATGGCGTTCTCAAGCGGGAAAGGGGAATATCGTTTGATGAGATTGCCGGAATGGTGCTCGACGGTGACTATCTCGACATCGTTGAGAATCCGACCCGAGAGAACCAGCAGTACTTCATCATCACGATACATGACTACACATGGGTGGTTCCGTTCGTCATCGATGATTCGGAAACGATTATCCTCAAGACAGCATTCCCCAGTCGGAAGTACCATCAACGCTACGGAGGAAACAAATGAATCCTAAGAATGGCGCATTCGAACTGACACCGGAAGAACAGGAAATCGAAAACTCTGCAGAACGGACAGTATCGGTTGTTCCAGAAAAGCGAAAGCGAATCGAAAAGATTCTTGATAACGCCCGCAAATCTCGGGCGATCAGTCTTCGACTGTCGGAACAGGATCTTGAGATGACAAAACTACGCGCATCTCGGGAAGGGGTGCCCTATCAGACGCTGATAAGCTCGATAATTCACAAATACGTGACCGATCAACTGGTGGAAACAGATGAAATTAGAAAAGCGCTCGGCCGCGGCGTGGGGAAGGGCGTAGAGTAACATCGTACGTGTCCGGTGAAGCGGAAGAAATTGCCGACCTCGTAGCCCTCCTATCAAGCAACGAGTCCACCCATATCTCCGGCTCGGTCTCTTCTCTGCATAGTCATGCATGACATGATGAAATTTGACAGGCGCCACATCGTAGAATATAGTTTTACAATTAAAAAAGTACGGGCACGCTGGCATTGCAGGCAAGCGCCCCGACCGAAGGGCGGAAACCGATGCGACATTCCACGATTCTTATCGTAGATGATGAAGCAGCAAACCTCTCAATTCTGAGTCAGTTGTTGAAATCCAATTACACTGTCCATGCTGCGAAAGACGGCGAGCAGGCCTTGCGTGTCGCGGCTCGTGAGCCATATCCCGATCTCATTCTCCTTGATGTGGTCATGCCGGGCATGGACGGCTACACCGTCCTGTCCAGGCTGCGCGAGATGCCGGAGCTTGACCGAATCCCCGTGATATTCGTGACCGGACTCAGCGATGATGTTGACGAAGAGCGCGGGCTACAGCTAGGCGCAGTAGATTATATTACCAAGCCGGTGAAACCGGCTGTGCTGCTTGCGCGGGTTGCTGCTCACCTCGAGATCAAACATTCCCGCGATCGGCTGAGGGACCAGAACGACTGGCTGGAGGCCGAGGTTGCGCGCAGGATGGAGGAGAATCAGGTTCTTGAACAGGTGACCCTGAACGTCATTCTGGGATTGGCGGAAACCCGCGACTCCGACACCGGCAATCATATTGCTCGAACCCAGGCCTACATTGCCGCGTTGGGAGAGCGGCTTCAGACCGTTCCCGGATATGCTGAAGGACTGACCGGAATATGTCAACGTATATGACGCATGATCTTTGAAAAACTTCACGCGGTTTTCCTCATAAGCGACTGCCGTGTTGTCGGCTCTGGGTTTAGATAGACCACCGGGTATTCATCCCAGTTCATCTGACCGTTGGGCCAGCGTTCAGGATGCTTCTGGCGAGCTGCTGTGAGAACCGCATTACGGTGAGCCATGATCTTGGGTGTGCGTCCGTTGTGACGATCTTCAGGCGTCATATACCCAATGCCCGAATGCCGGTGCTCGGTGTTATACCAGTGAACAAAATCGGCAAACCATCTGCGAGCGTGTTCGGTGTCTCTAAAGCGCTTGGGGTAGCCGGGGCGGTACTTCAGCGTCTTAAAGAGTGATTCGCTGAAAGGGTTGTCGTTACTTACCCGTGGTCGGGAGTAGGAGGGAAGAATCCCCAGTGCAAAGAAGAGCACCAGAATGGTTGCGCCCTTCATGGGGTTTCCGTTGTCCGAGTGAAGATGCACGCCACGAACATTCTGTGTAGCAGCCATTCGGCGAAAGAAGTCCTGGGCATGGGATTCGGACTCCTCGGTGTGAACTTCCCAACCGACGATCTTGCGGCTCCACACGTCCATCAGAACGTAGCCGTAGAGGAATATTCCATTGACCAAAGTGGGCAAGTAGGTGATATCCCAACTCCACACTTGATTTGGTCCGGTAGCTTTCAGCTCAGCCGGTTTTGCGTGTCGTGTGCCGGGGCGTGATTCGCCACGATGGTGCAGCAAACCTCGTTCGCGCAGGATGCGGTACATGGTGCTGACACTAGCAGTGTAAATGCCTTTGTCTAAAAGATCTGCATAGATCGCATATGGTGAGGCATCCTGGTACTCGGGGCTGCAGCAGATGCGCACAACCTGCTCTCGTTCATCATCGGGGAGCCTGCGGGCTATGAAGCGAGTCGCAGTGGAGCGCTGGTCGCCCATGGCGGCATTCTTCTTCCACCGCTGGTAGGTGCGTACACTAATCTGCAGCACTTCGCATGCGGGCTGTACACGGGCTCGAGCTGTAACCGCCTCTTGGATGAGTTCTACAGCCAGAGCCCGATCTTCGACGGGGATCAGTCTTCCTCGTCGTCCCCCCAGATCGCTTCTGCTTTTTTTTTAAGCACAAGGAGCGCCGCAGTCTCCGCGAGTGCCTTGTCCTTGCGCTGGAGCTCCTTCTCGAGCTCTTTGTTCTTTCGCTTGAGCTCTGCAAGCTCTTCGCGTTGCTTCTTTTCCTTGTCGCTCACGATCTCCCTTAGCTCCTGTTCCCAGAGTGGGAGATGCTCGGTATGCAAACCGCGGGAACGAAGCCACTCACCGTGCCGTTCACCATCTACGCTTTTGCTTTCAAGCAGCAGCGTGAACTTCTCACCCGGGCTTCGATCTCTGGGGCGTACCTCACCATCTCCAAGATCAAGCATACCCTCTGCGGCCTGTTTCTTCCAATAGTGGATTGTGGCCGTAGCTACGCCGGTCTCCCGACTAACTTCGGAGATTGTCTCACCGTTAGGCGGCAGGATCCTCTTGATGATCGCTGCCTTCATGCCGGAACTGTATCGCATCTGATGACTCCTTCTTCCTCAAGTAGAGGCGTCATC
>REEM01000094.1 GCA_007695055.1 Spirochaetaceae bacterium
GGGGAGAGTAGACCCGGCGGGAGAACTCCAGTGCCGCAGCTACCACCGCGGCCTTCGCTGGCCCCATACCGGGAATGAGCTCAAGGTCGGGGATGCTTGGAACTCCGCCCCGGTCAAACAGTGCCACCACCTCGGCTGCTACGGCATGCACCGGCCGCCCTTTTACACCCGAGCCCAGCAAGACGGCTATGAGCTCGGTATCCGAGAGTCCCTGCGTGCCAGAGGCTGCCAGTCTTTCACGAGGGCGATCATCCGGCGCCACATCCATAATTCTGCGGCTCTCATGTAGTTCATTTATTCTCATACCTATACTTACCGGAAATTGTGCATGGTGCTTGCGATATGAGAAAAATACAGCACCATTGTGAGAAACTTTCTCTTGTTTGCTGCGGGGCTGAAACCATGTCGCCATGCACTGAGCCCAAACCGCTGCCTTGGTAAGGCGCTGCAGGGATGTACTGCAGTTGACCTTCATCTCGCTATCTTGGAGATTTCCCGTTCGTGTCTATCTCAGCGACCTCCACGAGTAGTAATTGAGCAGGAGCATTCTCAGCGGCAAACTGAAGCACGCAAGAGACTCTACGAGAGGTGTAAGAAACCGAGGATTCTGACACCCGGGTTGGGGTGCTGGGCTTCAGCCCAACTTCCTCTGAAACTCCGTACTCAATAATCGCCTTGGGGTTGCACTCGCGGATGCTTTTGCTTATAGTTTCTTCTATAAAAAAAGAATTCGAGGAGTGCCTGAGTGAAAAGGGGCCTGCTTTTCCTGGGGATCGTGATTGCGTTTTCCTTTTCGTGGGTAATGTCCAGGAGAATTCCCCTGGCCGTAATCGGCCAGCCCACCGCCGCTGGCCTCATGCAGGGCGCCATGGAGGAACCCTTCTTCGCGGGCCTGGCGGAAGCCAGTGGGCTGCCTCTTAAGGTCGCCTATCGGCCCCTGGACGAGACAGGAATCATGGACAGTCATCAACTGCAGATGCTTAAAGATGGGCTGTTTGACCTGGTCTCCCTGCGGTTCCCGGAGAACAGCATTGCGGAACCGAGCCTGCAGGGAATTGATATGGTGGGTCTCCACGCCGACTACGCCTCCGCGCGTCGGGCGGTGTACAGCTATGCTACTACGGTGGATCGCTACTTGAATGAATCCTTTGAAGCCAAACTGCTTGGCGTGTGGCCTTTTGGCCCACAGGTATTCTTTTGCCGTGTTCCCATCCAGGGGATCGAAGACATTGCGGGCCTCAGGGTTCGTATTTCCAGCTCCTCCATGGCGACCGTGATCGCTGGCCTCGGGGGAATACCAGTGACCATCGGATTTATCGACACCAAAAATGCCTTGGCCAGCGGAATGGTGGATTGCGCTGTCACCAGCTCCGCCTCCGCCAACTTTGCCGGATGGCCAGAGCATGTCGGGTACTATTTCCCCCTCTCGGTGCATTTTGGGCTGAACGGCTATGCCATCTCACTGCGCACGTGGAATATGCTGTCCTCAAGCCAGCAGCGGATCCTGCAAGAGACCTTTGACGCCTACCTGGACGAGCTCTGGCGCTTTTCGCAAACCATTCATGAGGATGCCTCCAACTGCAACGTGGGCCGCGACTGCCAATCCGGCAACCTCTACCATCTGGGGCTGGTGCAGCCATCGGAGCGGGATGAGCAACTGCTCAGGGAGACCTCCCAGGCCCTCCTGCTCCCGGAATGGGCTGAGCGGTGCGAGGGGGTTCATCCAGGCTGTCGCCAGGAGTGGGAAGACACATTCCTTTCCCAGGCACCCATCCGGCGCCCTGAGCAATGAAGTTCGAATGCTCGGCCGAGAGGGGCGGTCAGGGTGCCTCGGTGACACCGGCGCTGCAGACGATCTGGCTGCTTTCGGTACTGGTCTTCCTGATCAACTACACCTTTGAGTTTCTGGACTTCAAAGGTCTCTACGAAACCCAGCGAAACCTCCTGATTCTGTTGCAACTGAGTTTCTCCCTCTGGGCCTTCCTCGAGTGGATCCAGCTCAAGCGGTCGTCGACGGACATTCCACTTTCCGGCCTGGGCCCGGTGCTGATTGCCCAGTTGGTTATCGGACTCATCCGCCTGCCTCTTGGGTGGATGCTGGATAGCGGCTGGCTCCCGGCAGGGATACCCCTACCAATGCACACGAGGCTCAACCTGGCGGCGATTCTCATCCCCCTGAATCTGCTGCTCTTTCTGGTGGTCAGTAAACTGATGATCAATGCCTTCACATTCACTGAGCGGCAGCGGGCAACCATGCTCCAATGTGAGGTCGAAACTCGCAAACAGGCCGAGGAAGAGATCCAACGCCAGCTGTACGAAAAGGAAACTCTCCTCCAAGAAGTCCACCATCGTATCAAGAACAACATGGCTCAGGTTGAAAGCTTGCTTTCTTTGCAGGCCTCGTCTACTGATAATGCTGACGTTCAATCCGCGTTGAACACCGCCATGTCTCGCGTCACGAGCACCCGCACCCTGTATGAAAAACTGCTCGTCAGGAATGAAAATCAGGAGGTCTCGATGAAAGACTACCTCGAGAGCCTGATTTATGCGGTAGCGGAAGTATTCAATGACCGTCCCGGTATTTCGGTAGAAACGAGTATTGTTGGGTTTCCCATCAGCTCGAAGAAGGCAATTCCCGTGGGGATTATTGTGAATGAGCTCCTGACAAACGTGTTTAAGTACGCCTTCACCGGGCGCGATAGAGGGCACATTTCGGTTGAACTCACCAAGACCGAAACGTTAGTTACCCTTACTATTTCGGACGATGGCGTGGGTATTGAAGAGGGAGTTGCCGGGAGCACATCTTCTGGGTTCGGTCTTGCCATAGTCAAGATGCTCGCTGAACAGCTTGAAGGGGCATTCACCATGGAAAATGATAACGGAACGAAGAGTGTCTTGGAGTTCGACATATAACGCAAAAGTATCAGTATCTGTCGCTGCGGTAGATCCAGTACCTATACCATTTGTTGCTATCAGGAAATCTAGAATCGGAAGCCCCGCATCTGGAACAGCCCCCGCGAAGGCCACCCTGATCTACATCGCCATGGAGTTCGCCCGTCATGCGCGGTGGCCAGCGCTACTAGGTAAATATCCGTGGTCGGGGTCGAGCAACGGAATTACAACATTGATGTCCAACAGTGATCGGATCAGATAGCTTCGGCATCCCGTATTCTTCGGTTTGAAGATTCACTCACCAGTGAGCCGGTTGGCGGTAGTACCAGCTCACCGCTCCGGGGCAATAGTTAAGCGGTTACGACCGGCTCGCTTGCTGGCGTACAGCGCTTCGTCGGCACGACGCACAAGGTCAGCCGCGCTTTCGCCGGGGCGGAATGCTGCGCCGCCCAGAGAAACCGTGACGGCAATTTTCTCATCGTTTGATATGATGTACGCACCTTCAATAGCGCGGCGGATGCGTTCGCCAGGAACGACCAGACCATCACGATTGACATGGCGAATAATGCCAAGAAACTCCTCTCCACCCCAGCGCCCAAAGGAATCAAAGGGACGACTGTTGGCAGTCATGGTGTCGGCCACAACCTTGAGCACCTGATCTCCAGTCTCATGGCCCCAGGTATCGTTGAAAGCCTTGAAATGATCTACATCCAGAAAGAGCACCCCAAAGGGCATTCCGTAACGCCGCGATTCTTCTATGCGTGTCGCAAGTTCCTTTTCTACATGTGCCCGGTTGGCAAGGCGGGTGAGGGTATCCAGAAAGGCTAACTCTTCTAGTTCGCGAATGCGTAGCAGATTGGCCTCACGGTTGCTCATGTCCGTGAAGATCTCAATACCACCTATAACGGCGCCATCCTCATTGGTGAGTGGCGAGGTGCGCACCGCGACAGGCACACGATGCCCGTCCTTGTGGTGCAGAAATACTTCCGCTTCCCGCAGCTCCCGGTCCTGCATTGTTGCTGCCAGGGGGCACAACCCCATACACAGTTGGGTTCCATTGGCATCAATGTGGGTAAGAATGTTGTCGTGGCAGTGTTTCCCCACGACCTCTTCTGCACTAAATCCCGAAATGCGTTCTGCCGCCCTATTCCAGTAGGTAATTACACGATCAGTATCTACGAAGTACAGGCCTTCATACATGTTGTCCACAATGCGCCGGTAGGTTTCATCTTCAAGTTTCATCCGAACTCCCCCATAGTCACTATAGTACGTTCAAAGGCTGAATAGAAGGCGTGTCAGGCCGCTGCTTTAAAAGTTCAAAGTTTCCACTTATCTCGTTAGACTCCTATGAGCCAGCGGCAGTGTGCTTTCACAAACATTTCGGGACATGCAGCATCTGCTCCCCGAACAGCAGCACACGCGCGCCCGAAGGAACCAGATAGCCCTGCGCCTCGGCCTGTGCGAGAAAGCTGATATAGCTCAACATCGGCACGCCCAGCCCCCAGAGGATCAGCAGGATGAACAGCACCCGGTGTACCATGACATTCAGCGTTAATCCCAGAAGCGGCAGTAGGGCAATCGAGGCCATGCCCATCATCCAGAAGGAAGTCTGGTCAATCACCAGCGGTGTGGTGCAGGCGGCAACCGCCGTGCGCCAGGCCCGGAAGTCAGACCATCCCCACCACGCAGCACCCAGAAACAGCAGCCCGAAGACGCCCAGCACGGCAATCGCAACGGAACGGTTCATCGAAAGCCCACACTGCAATAGTCCTGTCCCACGCGGGTGGTAGTGGCGCGGTAAATCATGGTAAAGCCCCGCCCGTCGACCACATCCAAAGACAATGGCGGCTGTCGAGAGGACGTGCAGCGCAACAGGAAGACCAGCACCGACAAGGGGTACTTTCTGAGCTCAACTACCTCTACCATCTCCTGAGTGCCTCCAGAATTGATGGATTCGCATTTCCCGCTGCACTTCTCTTCAGGCTGCCATGCTACAACGACCCGGCACGCGAGGCAAGCATCAGCGTGCGTGACTATACCGGCTCAATAGGAAAGAAACCAGCAGAAAACAAGGCTTACACTTTGCGGGCTGTTCCGATAAACTCAAGCCGTAGAGAATCTCTTCAGGGGTATGGTCAAAGATGATAATCATGGTGATTGGTGCGGCCCTCGCGGGTGCAGTCATGGCGGTGACAATTTTGCTGGGTGTGAGCGCGGTTCGCCGCAGAATACTGGGACGTAGTGCAATGGCAGAAGTAGTCCTAACCGGAAGCGGAATGGCGGAAAAACTGGGGGCGTCTGCCATGGCCAGTGAAGCAGCCGCGATCAAGCTGGGAACCCAAGTGGGAGAGACCTTGGCCGCGGCTACCGGAATTGCGGCTCACACTGGGAGCGTCACTCGGCAGGTGTCGGACCTCTCGAATCAGGTAATTGAAGGCGCGGCGGCTATGGAGGAGATTCACGCCACGATCGAAAGCTTGGTGCGCCGCATCTCCCAGCAGGGCATGACTATTCAGGAATCGGCACATTTGGTAGAGCAGATGGCCGGTTCAATACGCAATGTGGCGGATGTCGCTGAAACGAAAATCGACACCACCAGAACTCTGCAAGAGGTGACCACCCAGGGAGGGGCTGCGGTAAAGACTTCCGAAGCGGTAATGAGTGAGGTTAGCGCTAGCCTCTCTCATGTTCACGAGACCATCGGTGTGATTGATGATATTGCCTCTCGGACGAATTTGCTGGCTATGAATGCTGCTATAGAAGCAGCTCATGCTGGAAAAGCCGGTGCGGGGTTCGCTGTTGTGGCTACGGAGATTCGCTCACTCGCCCAGATGACGGCTGAGAACGCAGGGAGCATCACCGCTCTGCTCAAACAGCTTTCCGGCCGAATTGAAGTTGCCCACAAAGCCAGTAGTGAGAGCCGTACTGCCTTCACCCGAATAGAGCGGGAGGTGGTGGAGGTGAGTTCCGCCTTCGAGGAAATCACCGGTTTCACCCGGGAGCTTTCGAGTGGTACAACCCAGATTGTAGGTGCTACTGAATCGCTTCGGGAAATATCGAGCGAAATTGGCGGTAGCTCGGAAGAAATGCGCCTTGCCGCTCAGGATCTGAACCGAGTCATCTCCAGCGCCCGAGAGACCGCAACATCAACAGTCGATGCAATGAACGCAATTTCCGTTTCCTCAACTGATGTGATCCAAGCCATCAGTCGCATTGCCCAGCTGAGCGTTGAGACCAACAGCGCTATCATTGAGCTGCTACAACGCGTCGGCGATGAGGGTGCTGGTGATACCGGTAGCAGCAGGGAACGACTGCGCATTGCTACGCTTATCTGCGAGCTGATGAACTGGATTGGTAGGACTCGTCTGATCGTTGATCAACGAGAAACGTCGGTAGATGCTTTGGCCGATCTGGGACAGACCGAGATAGGTACCTGGTTGATGACCGAGGCTAAGACAGTCATTCCTGATGGTGAGTTGTACAGACGGCTCAATACGAAATACCGCTCCCTTCAAGAGACGTTGGGCCTGGTAATGAACTCGCAGGAACGCTCCGCGATAGTAGAGCGGGAAGAACACTTTGAACGACTTCTCGAAATCTCCCGGGAGATCGTAGAAATGCTCACCTCCCTGCAAAGTACTGATATGCTCAAGTGGAGTGAAGATTACGCGGTCTCGGTGCGGGTGTTCGACGAACACCACAAGAAGCTATTCACCCTTGTTGATAAACTGTATCAGGGTCTGCAGGCTGGCACGAGCCGAGAAGCTCTCATAACACTGTTCGACGAACTGATCGACTACACTGGCTACCACTTTGCTACCGAGGAAAAAGCGTTTGAGCACTTTGACTATCCGGGGTGTGAAGAGCAGAAGAAGCAACACGCCGACTTGGTGCGCAGGGTAATAGACCTACGCGCAGATATGGAAAAGGGTAAGTCCATGGTATCAGTTGAAGTAATGGAGATGCTTCGAGACTGGCTGGTAAAGCACATAAAAGGTTGTGACAAAAAGTATGCCGCGTTCTTTGCCGACCGCGACATTGAAAAGGTTTTATAACCGCGTTCGGAAAGGCTCGTTCTTGGTCAGCCGGTAAGATGCCCTATTGCAGGCTTGACCCCACTGTACACAAGGTATAGAGGTGAACGGTCCAGTGATGTAGCCCTGCCCTCTCCACTAGTCCTGAGGGAACATCACCCTCACCGTGGTGCCGCCGTTTTGTTCAAACGCAACCGTGCCCCGCAGCTGTTCTGCAAAGGTCTGAACCATTGACAGCC